>DASPUR010000194.1:0-7623 GCA_035622795.1 Methanoregula sp.
GGGCCGAAGATCTCGTAGGCCTTCTTCTTGCCATCGCAGGTGTTTTCCCCGACCACTACGTCGCAGGACTCGAGGTAGGGGCAGACCCTGCCTAGCTTGAACCCGAACATGGACTTGATGAGCGAACAGGTGTTCCGCGGCAGGAGCGTCTCGGCGGCGTCGAAGCCGAATTCCGCACCGGCGCACAGGCCGACTGCAACGCCGTCGACCGCAAGGACGAGCTCCTCCGGAACGAAGACACAGTAGGATCCTACGACCACTCTGCCTTGTTTTTTGGCGTCCACGATCTCCTTGATCCGGAGCCCGTGGACCTCGCTCATGACGAAATCGAAGTACTTCATTCCCTCGGGGCGGTTCTTCTGCGCGAGGAAAATGTCCGCATATGCTTTTCCGAGAACCGAGAGCAGGGCATCGTGGCTCTTGAGATCAAGGCCAAGGTCCTGCCACATCTGTGTGTAATCTGCCATGATGATAACTCCTTCTGGTGAACGGGGTTTTCTCATGCCTTCCTGACTTCGGCCTTGAGCCGGATGGCATTCCTGATGGTGAACATGCCGATGCAATGGCCGAGAGCATACTCCTTCAGGTCTTTGACCTGTTCATCGGTAACTGTGCCCTTGACATCCATGAAGACCCGGAACTCATTGACCAGGGGGTTTTTCCCCAGGTCGAACTGGGCAGTATAATCGAGATCTGCCTCGATCCGGGTCCTGACAGCGGTAAGGGTGAGGTTGCGCAGGGATGCCTCCGTCACGAACGTACTGGTGAAGCAGGCAGCAAACCAGAACAGGCCGAAGGCCATGGGACCGGGCCGGCTGGCCGGGCCGGCGAAGTTCGGGTGGCTCGCTTCCATCGTGTAGGAACCGTCCTTCACCTTCACTGAGGACCGGAACTGGGGGCCGCCCATGTCGAAGAGCCAGTCGCCCTCGATCTTTGCAGTGAACTTTGCTTGTCGGGGATCTGCCTGGATCTCTTTTTTGAACTGGATTACCTGTGCGGTATCGATGTTGTTGATGCCCATCGTGTTAACCTCGCATGAAGGTCGGTTTTATGAGGTAAAATAATTTGTTAACCTATCATAGGAATCATTGAAAAAATCCTTACTTTTTTTTAAAATCCGGCGAGACAGATTATCGATCCGTAACACGGTATTCCGGAAATATCAGAAGTGAAATTGGTTGAATTTAATTAGTTGTCAATGTTGAATTCCAAAGGTTTATTAATATCGTTAAACCTAGTACAAATCTGTTAAATACCTATTAACAAATTCTGGAATGGTGCGCATGGCGTTTTCAGTACACGTAAATATGAACCGCTGTACCGGTTGCGGCAACTGTGTTGTCGCCTGCCCGGTCAACGCGCTCGAGATTTACACGCTCGACCCGGTTACGAAGGAGAAGATCTACCATGTCAGGGACGGCAAGTCCATCAGCATGGATGTCAAGGCAGAATTGTGTGCCGGGTGCGGAGTCTGTGTCGGAGCGTGCCCGTACAAGGTTATCACCCTCGCCGGAAAGGGAGAAGCCGGCATTTTTGTCTGATGCCAGGACGGAACAGACTATGACGAAGATCCAGCTGAACATGATAACACAGCGCTCGATTGAGGAGGGCGCTGCGATGGAGAAAGGCAAGACCAACCCCGATTACTTCGAAGCCTGCTCCATCTGCGAAATGCATCCCGACGACATGAAGCGGGCCGGCATCTGGAGGAACACGAACGTCCGCGTCACGAGCGAGTGTGGCACAGTGATCGTGAAGGCAATCGAGCCCACGCAGTATTGCCCGCCCGGCCTCGCCCATATCCGGCAGGGTGTCTGGGCAAACCAGGTCGTGCCGCCCCGGACCCAGTCCACCGGCACTCCGCAGTACAGCGGATTCCCGGTCACCATTGAACCTGCACCGCAGGAGAGACTGAAATCCGCCCTTGAACTCGTGCAGGGATCTGTCGGACTCTGGAAAGGAGGGAACTAATCATGCCAAAGACCATCAAAGGTGTAGGATGCCCGTACTGCGGGTCGTCCTGCGACGATATCGAAGTAGTAGTCAGCGACGACGAGACGAAGATCCTCGAGGTCCACAACGCCTGCATTATCGGAACAAACCTCTTCTTCCATGCAAATGACCCGACCCGCCCGCGGCTCCCGCGCAAGCGCCAGCCCGACGGTACCATGAAGGAGATCCCCTACGATGAGGCAATTGACTGGATGGCCAGGACCATGCTCGCGGCAAAGAAACCCCTCATCTACGGTTTTGGCTCCACCAACTGCGAAGGTATGAGCGCGGTCGGCCGCATCGCCGAAAAGTCCGGTGCAGTTCTTGACAACTGTGCAACCATCTGTCACGGACCCTCGTTCCTTGCAATCTTCGACAACGGCTACCCGAGCTGCACGCTTGGTGAAGCCAAGAACCGTGCCGATGTCGTGGTCTTCTGGGGGTGCAACCCGATGCACGCCCATCCCCGCCACACCTCCCGGTATTCGATCTTTCCCCGCGGCTACTTCACCCAGAAGGGACAGATGCAGCGCACCGTCCTCTGCGTCGATCCCCGCGAGACCGATACCGCGAAGCTCGCGGATCACCACCTGATGCTCGATCAGGGCCACGATTACGAACTCTTCGACGCGTTCCGTACCGTGCTGCGGGGCTTCGACATACCCGAGAAAGTCGCCGGCATTCCCCGCGAAAAGATCAAGGAAGCCGTTGAGATCATGAAAAAGGCCAAATTCTGCATGATCTTCTTCGGGATGGGTTGCACCCACTCCGACGGCCGCAACCACAATGTCGACCACGCGATCAGCCTGACCCGCGACCTCAACAACCATACCAAGTGCTCGATCATGGCCATGCGGGGCCACTACAACATCGCCGGCCCCGGCCAGGTATGGTCCTGGCAGTTCGGATTCCCGTACTGTATCGACCTCTCGAAGGGATCCCACGCCCACATGAACCCGGGCGAGACCAGCTCGGTCGACCTCGCGATGAGGGACGAAGTGGACTGCTTTGTCAACGTCGGTGCCGATGCAGGCGCCCACTTCCCTATCCAGCCCGTGCAGCACCTGAAGAAACATCCTTTCATCACCATCGACCCGAATTTCAACATGGCAAGCGAGATCTCGGACCTTCATATCCCGGTCAGGATTGCGGGTGTGGATGAACCGGGCGTCGTCTACCGCATGGACAACGTGCCGATCCAGTTCCGGGCCGTTATCAAGGGGCTCCCGGGCGTACCGAGCGATGAGGAACTCTTCGACCGCGTGTACGAGCGCATGTGTGAACTGACCAGCACCAAGCCGGTCTGGCTCGCAGCCAAAGAAGACCGCAAATACCCCCAGAGCCCGGCGGTGAGCTGAGAATGGCATCAGGAGAAATAATTGTCAAGGGAGGGTTCGTTGTCGACCCGACCCAGAAGATGGACGGAGTCGTAGCCGATGTCGCCATCAAGGATGGCAGGATTGTTGACAAGGTCAGTTCCTCGGCAAAGACCATCGATGCGAAGGGCAAGGTTGTCATGGCAGGCGGTGTGGATATCCACTCGCATGTTGCGGGCCCCAAGGTCAATGCCGGCCGCCTGATGCGTCCCGAGGACAAGCTCTTATCAGGATCCTTCCGGAGCAACATGGCACAGAAAAACGGGTACCGCGTGGAATCCGGCTTCTCGATTCCCTCGGTCTTCAAGACCGGGTACGAATACGCCCGGATGGGGTACTCCTTTGTCATGGAAGCGGCAATGCCCCCGCTGCTTGCGCCCCACGTTCACGAGGAGATCCACGACACCCCTATCATCGACGAGGCGGCACTCCCGGTCTTTGCCAACAACTGGTTTGTCATGGAGTACCTCAAGAGAGGTGAAGTCGAAAACA
Source organism: Methanoregula sp. (assembly GCA_035622795.1). Taxonomy (GTDB): domain Archaea; phylum Halobacteriota; class Methanomicrobia; order Methanomicrobiales; family Methanospirillaceae; genus Methanoregula. The sequence goes on from DASPUR010000194.1 coordinate 3,861, forward strand.
CGGCTGCATACATTGCCTGGCTCCTCAGGGCGACCAAGGGCTTTGGTGTCAAGTGCGTCAACCCCGGCGGCACGGCCGCCTGGGGATGGGGTCTCAATTGCTTAAATCTCGATGACCAGGTGCCGTACTTCGAGATCTCCCCCCGGGAGATCATCACCGGCCTCCTGAAGGCAAACGAGTACCTTGGGCTCCCCCACTCGATGCACATCCACCAGAACGATCTCGGAAACCCCGGCAACTACAAGGGTACCATCGAGTCCCTGAAGATCTCTGAAAAGGTCAAACCAAAGAACAAGTTCGGCCGCGAACAGGTCATGCACTCGACCCACCTCCAGTTCCACTCCTACAAGGGGGAGAACTGGGGGAACTTCGAGTCCGGTGCGAAGGAAGTCATGGATTATGTAAATAAGAACAAGGCGATCACGATTGATACCGGGAACGTCACCCTCGACGAGACCACAACCATGACTGCTGACGGCCCCTTCGAGCACCACCTCCACGGCCTCAACCATCTCAAGTGGGTTAACGTGGACGTCGAGCTGGAGACTGCTGCCGGTGTTGTCCCGTACGTGTACGACCCGAACATCAAGGTCTGCGACATCCAGTGGGCAATCGGCCTTGAGCTGGCACTCTTTGCCAAGGATATGAACCGGACCTTCGTAACCACCGATCACCCGAATGCCGGCCCGTTCACCCGGTACCCCCGCGTCATCAAGTGGCTGATGTCAAAGAAGGCCCGCGAGGCAGTCCTGAATTCCTTCAAGCACAAGGACAAGGTAATCGAGGCTACCCACCTCCACGGCATCGACCGCGAACTCTCGCTTTTCGAGATCGCCCAGATGACCCGTTCCGGCCCGGCCAAAAGCCTCGGTCTCAGCACGTACTACGGAGGCCTCGCCCCCGGCATGGGCGGCGATGTCGTGGTGCTTGACCTCAATTACAAGGACATGCCCAAGGATCCCGAGAAGATTGAGGGAGCGTTCCAGCGTGCTGCCTGGTTCATCAAGTCCGGCGAGATCGTGGTAAAGGACGGCGAGGTCGTCAGCAACGGCCATAAGAAGACTGTCTGGGTCAATGCGAAGATGCCGGAAAACCCCCAGGTGATGAGGGACATCACCCAGAGTTTCACGAAAGACTATACCGTCGACCTCATCAACTACCCGGTCCGGGAGTATCTCGCCCCGCACCCGTTCGTTATCGATGTCGATGTGGAGGCCTGAGGTGCGATCATGGCAACGGTAACCTTAAAACCCACAAAGGTCCCCGAACTTATGTTCGAGGGCTACAGCATCACTCCTGATGCATTTGCAGGAAAGAGCGCCGCAGAGATTGCAGAGCTCCCGGGACACGAGGGCAAGTTCGTCCTGAAACTCGGGGACTTCTTCGCCGTCAGCGGTGAAGCAGGCGCAACCGCAGCGGATACCGATATCGTGATCGCCGGCGACTGCACCCGCGTGAAATATATCGGCTCCAGGATGACCGCGGGCACGGTCACCGTCAACGGCAACGCCGATATGTATGTCGGCGGCTGGATGAAGGGCGGAAAAATCCACATCAAGGGGAACGTCGACTCCTTCTGCGGCATCCAGATGGAAGGCGGCGAACTCCTTGTCGAAGGCGATGCCAAGAACCATGTCGGCTGCGCCTACCGCGGCGACTGGAGAGGCATGAAGGGCGGCACGATCCGGATCAAAGGGAGCGCCGGCAACGATATCGGGACTGCCATGCTCGGCGGGACCATCATCATCGAAAAGAACGCTTTCATCCACGTCTCGACCCACGCGGAGGGCGGCACCGTCATTATCAAGGGCGATGTCGAGGGCCGGGTCGGCGGCCAGATGGTCAAGGGAGAGATGTATGTGCTCGGGAAGATCAAGTTCATGCTGCCCGGGTACCAGATGGTCGGTACGGTTGAGAAGGACGTCGATGGTGCCAACTATACCTTTGATCACTACATCGGCGACCTTGGCGAACGCCACGGAAAAAGCAAGGGTCAGATCGTATATGCGAACCTGTACCTGAAATCGGCTGCATGAACCCCCCTTCATATCACAGCAGTCCGGAAAGGACAAAACTCTATTTTTCGGGCGGGTCTTCAGACCCGGAGGATACCAAAGAATCTCCGTTACCGGTGTGACACCATGAACAAAGTGGGAAAAGACTTTATTGACGGGACCAGAAGTCCTGATTATTCCACGGTCGACCTCGTCCTCCGTGTCCCGGAACCCCCCCATGAGCTCCCGGTCAGGAAAGGACAGACCGTCATCAGACTTCCAAAACCCAAACAGATCAAGCTTCCAGACCTGCCGGTACGGAAAGCCATCGAGAGCTGGGAACCCGTCGGATTCTTCCCCCGATCTGCGATGGACCTGAAGCAACTCTCGTACCTGCTCTGGTGTACCCAGGGATTCAAAAAGATCGTCGCAGAGTCGATCGAGATCCGTAACATTCCGTCGACCGGTTCCCGCAATCCGCTCGAGACCTATTTCGTTGCGGGCGAAGTGGAAGGGCTGGAGACCGGGCTGTACCGGTACCTCCCGAAATCCCACAGCATCGTGGCCGAGCGCATTGACTCCGGGCTGACCCTGGAGATGAGCACCGCAAGCATGAATTTCAAGCTCACTACACGGGCCGCCGTAACCTTCCTCTGGGTTGCTGTCCCGTACCGCACGGTCTGGGCAATCGGAAACCGGGGATACCGGAGCGCACTCATCGAGGCCGGCCATGCCTGCCAGAACCTGATCCTGGCAGCAGCGGGGCTCGGTCTTCAGGTGGCACCGATCGACCTGTTTCACGATGACCTCATTACGGCACTTGCAAACCTGGACCCGGAGACCCAGTGGCCGGTCTACCTTGCAGCGGTGGGGAATTCCGAGCGGAATGTAGCGCTCTAAAAGGGCAGGGCCTCTTAATCGCCTGCCACCTTTCTTTAGCCGGTGACAGTGCGACATTCTTTTACCGTTACAAACTCACATTGTTAACAGAATTATTTTAATGAGGGCCCGTACATGGAGAGACAGAATCTTACAGGATTACCAGGCGCTGATAAGCGATGGTAAAACGCTATCTTGAGCTCCGCTCCCTTGAAGAAGCCCTCTCCCTGCTCGTGAGATCATTTGCCACCCCCCGGCGAACCGAAACGATTCCGGTGCAACATTCAGCCGGGAGGGTTGTGGCAGAGCCGGTCTTTGCGAGATATTCCGTGCCGGAAGTGAATGTCTCGGCGATGGACGGGATTGCCGTCAGGAGCAGGGACACCGTGGGGGCAGGCGATCAGAACCCTGTCACCCTGGGGCACTTCGCCCGGGTGAACACCGGCAACATCGTGCCTCCGGAGTACGATGCGGTGATCATGATCGAGGAAGTCTGGGAGATGGGGGATCATTTCCAGATCCGCCGATCTGCCGCCCCCTGGCAGAATATCCGTCATGCAGGAGAGGACATCAGGGAAAACAAGCTCGTTCTCCCGAAGGGGCACCTGATCCGGCCTTTCGATATCGGGGCACTGGTCACGTACGGGATCACAACCATCGTTGTCCGTGCAGTCAGGGTCGGGATCATCCCCACCGGGAGCGAACTCGTTCCTATCGGTGTCAGGCCGAAGCCCGGGCAGGTCGTGGAGAGCAACACGGTTATGGCCCAGGTCTACCTCTCCCAGATGGGGGCGCATTGCACCCGGTACCCCATTGTACCGGATGACCCGGACCGCATCCGTGAAACACTACGTACCGCTACCGAAGAAAACGACCTTGTCCTCATCTCG
>DASPUR010000195.1:0-6256 GCA_035622795.1 Methanoregula sp.
GGGACCCCCCCTCCCTTAGTGATTAATTGAAAAGCTCCCCGCTTGATTTTTCAATGGATTTGATCCTCAAAAGTAATGTTGCATGAATGAGAAACCGCGATTGGTAGATGATTGCGTTAGAAACTTTAAATATGCCTTTTGCGATGGTATCGTGTTTGCTGGTGCAGTTTGGAAATAATGAAATTTTGGCGGTCCCCACTTTGTTTATACTATCAGGATCAGGATGTTTCCCGAAAGGGAATCAACCGAACCAGTTTGTCTATGGCATCTTTCGATAAGGATCCATTCTTACCTGTAATCGCTACAGATAAACGATCCGGTGTTATAGCTTCTATATACGGATCGGATTTTTGGCCACGGACAAAACCCTGCGTGGATACTGCAATTTTGTAGATCCTGGGAGTCTCATTTCTCCAGTAATGATCTTTCAGGTAATACCAGAGGGCGTAATTCGCCCGATTTATCTGAAAGATCAGATCATCGGATCTATTCCCCATGTTGGATTTTGACCAGTTCTTGGTTTCAAGCATGAAAAGACCGGTCGGGCCCACAACAATATGATCGATCTGGCAATTCCGGATATGATGCTGGTATTTTTTCCAGTAGACAGGTTCCCGAAAGTGTATATTTACATCGTTCAGGATGTGAAAATCATCAGGTAACAAGGACAGGGCACGGATTACCTGCTCTTCCCCAAAGGCCCCGGCCAGGTAGGAACCGTGTTCATCCAAAAATCTCTTCGTTTCGATGATATTGCGGCAGGAGTTTTTCACTGCCTGAGGTTTTTCTGCGATAGCTCTTGCTTTACGGGAGCGGACATCCTTCAGGTCCCATTTAGCACCGTATGCCGCATGGTTTATCCGGTATGAACTCAGAAGGTGGGCAATCCAGAACTGAACAACGTAAGCAGTTCTTGGGAGAAATGACTTCGTCGATTCTATTTTGGAATTGATTTCCAGAATATGGGAATACACTTCGGTTTTGCACTATTCTAAAAAAGTATTTACGGCCGGTTACTTCCACACGGCAACGGTGTAGTAATTGTACCCGTCGGTCTCGATGCCGACCCCGATCGAGGTGAGGCTCTTGTCCATCACGTGGCCGGCGAACTGCTTACTGGCCGACCACTGGTCGAAGAGCGGGGGCTCGATGTACAGGGCGGAGAGGACCTGCGAGGTCTTGGGGAGCGTGAAGGTATCCGCAACTCCTTCGGCTTTCGGGTTCATGGCCGGGTCGTACGCTAAGGGCGTCTCCCGCAGCTGGATGCTGTCCTGGTCAGCCGCCTTCGAGAGCGACTCGTCCCAGTGGACCGGGGGGAGCCCGGCGACCTGGCGCTGCCCGTTGATCCGGTTGAGGAGCTCCTGGATCATCGGCGAGTTGTCATCGGAGAAGACCCCGGACGTTACGATGGCGTAGGTTGCGACCGCGGCAAGGAGGAGGACGAGGACGAGGGAAGCCCGGACAAACGACTTCTTCCGGGTCGTTCCCACGACATGGACGGCCTTCCTCCGGTGATGGGCGGCCGGGTAGTGGTCTGACATAATGGATCTAAGGGTACTCTTGGCAGGGTTGGTGGTGATATATTCCGAAAATGGCCGGGGATCTATGAATGAACCGGTCAGCTAGATCCATGGACGGGATCGCAGCCGGGAAGTGGCGGGAGTACCGATCCGTGCGGTCCCGGGTCCTCCCTGTAGCGCGGGATCGGATTACCGCAACGGGCAAACCCTCCGGCATTTCCATCAACTCCGGACCGGCAGGCAAAACGCACTTTCCGTCCTACAGGACGATCTCCTTGCCCTCCATCGACTTCTTCACGTCGATGAGGAGCGCGAGCCCCGCGGCCACGACCATGATGAGCGAGCCGATGATGAAGATCGTGTGGTAGGCGAGGATCTGCGCATCGAGGTACATGAGCAGGGTCGCGGTCTGCATCACGACCGGCGTATGCACGTTCACCACGGAGTGGGCCGAGATGGCCAGCATGTTGTCCTCGATCGAGATGTTGAGGAGGGTAGCAAAGATGGCGATCCCGAACGCCCCGGAGACGTTCCGGACCAGGGCGAGGACCGCCGAGGCGCTGCCGATCTCCTCGTTGGGCACGACCGCGGCGATGACGCCCGTCCGCTGGGACATGCCAAAGCCCATCCCGAACATCATCACGATGAGCGGGATGATGACATCGATCGAACTGGAGCGGACGTCGAGTCCCGTGAAAAGGAAGAGGCCGACTGCGGCGACGAGCGTGCTTGCCGCGATCACGTAGCGCGGCTGGAGCCTGCCCACGAGGCCGGCCCCGATCGGGGCCGCGGCCATGATGCAGAAGGCCATGGGGACGAACTGGAGGCCGGTCTCGGTGGCGGTCAGGCCCAGGAAGGTCTGGTCGAAGATCGGGATCAGGAACATCCCCCCCATCAGGCACATGAAGATGAGGAAGTTGTTGACCAGGGAGAAGACGAACGCGGGGATCCGGAAGAACCGGAAATCGATGATCGGCTCGGGGTGCATCGAATCGATACGGTAGAATATGGCGAGAAAGAGGGCCGACCCGGCGAAGCAGGCCATGATGGGAAGGGAGGTCCAGCCCCAGTCGTAGCCCCGGTCGAGGCCGAAGACGAGGAGGGCGAGGGCGATGCCGAGCGTGATCGCGCCCCACCAGTCGAACGAGACGGTCTTCTTGTCGCTCACCGATTCCGGGATGAAGGTGAGGGCCATGGCTATCCCCAGGAGGCCGATGGGGAGGTTGATCAGGAACACCGAGCGCCAGCCGAAGATATCGATGAGCGGCCCGCCGAGGAGGGGGCCGAAGACGATCGCGAGCGCGAACGCCGAGGACCAGATGCCCAGCGCCTTGGCACGGTCCTTCCCGTTGGAAAAGTTCACGGCGATGATCGCCATGGCGGTCGGGTAGTCGGCGGAGCTCGCCACCGCCTGGATGACCCGGAAGACGATCATCGAGCCGAGGTCCCAGGAGAGGCCGGCGAGGATGGAGCCGGCGATGAAGATCGAGAACCCCCAGAGGTACACTTTCTTCCGGCCGATCGTGTCCCCGAGCTTGCCCCAGACGGGCACGAAGACCGCGTTTGCCAGGATGTACGCGGTCGCGATCCAGGCGGCGTCGGTGGTGAGGATATTGAAATCCAGCATGATCTTGGGCACGGCGAGGTTGACCACCGTCTGGTCCATCGCGCCCAGGAACGTGCCCACGATGACCGTGAGAAGGATCCACCACTTCCGGTTATCGTCGGCCATGGGAGAGAAAAATTACTTGTAGATCCACATCTTCGCGGACATCCCGTTCTTGAGCTCGGGGTACGCGTTCACGTCGTACAGGACCGTGACATCGAACTCCTGCTCCTGCCGCTTGTCCGAGATGGAGAAGACGATGTCGCCCACCCGGGAGGACGGCGCGACCTTCTCGACGGTGCCCTGGTACTGGACGGACGGGAAGGCATCGACTGTGAACTCGACGCGCTGGCCGGGGGCGATGTCTTTTAAGCCCTTGTCCTCCTGCACCCTGCCGGTGACCCGGAGTTCCCGCGGGTCGATCATGGAGATCACGGGTTTGGGGTCCAGGGCCGGGTTCACCAGCTGGCCCGGGGTGTTCTCGACCCAGGTGATCACACCGCTGGTCTTGGCAAGGAGGCTCTCGTCCCCGACCTTCGCGAGCACCTGGTCTTTCCTGACCTGGTCGCCGACCGAGACGTCCAGCTCGCTGATGATGCCCGGGTCGACGGGGTTGATGGAGATCACCGGCGCGGTGATCTGGGAATTCTCGACGTACACCTTGCTCTGCAGGTCGTTCCAGTACAGGATCCCGCCCGTGGCGGCAAGGATGATAAGGAGGACGAGCCCCCCGGTCAGCATCCGGCTGCCGCGGATTTTCTTTATGATGCCGCCGAGTTTTCCTTCCGGCTTGTGCGCCGCAGTTTCCGGGCCCGGCCCGGGCACCGCTGCGGCCGGTCCTTCCGCGGCTGCCGTCCCGTTCGCTGCGCCGCTGTCGTTGTCGTATGTCACGTTTCCTCCGCGTTCGTCCTCTGCAGGCCCGTTCATTGTTTCCTGAACTTCGAACCGATCCATTTCCGCTGTGCAAAGAGGGCGATTGCCACGATCACGATGATGCCGCCGGCAGCGATGGTGGTGAGCGGGAGGGAACCGCCCCGGTTCGCGGGGACGCCATACGCCCCGCGGGCCCCGCCCGGCGAAGGATCGGCAAGGGTGCTCAGGTCGAGCGTGGTGGTCGACGAGCGGGTGTTGCCCTCGGGGTCTTTCCACTGGACCTGGACCGGCACCGCGGAGAGGTCCGCTGCGGCGAAGGTCAGGGTGAACCGGGTGAAATCGTCGGATGCGAGGGAGCCGATCGTGTAGGACGGGTAGGGCTCGACCGGCTTTGCCGGCGCCCCCACCGAAATGACCATGCCCTGCGCATTAGTGATGCCGGCGTTCCCGACATCGGCGGTCATGGTGTAATAGCCGGCCGTTGGCGTGAGGGCGACGTTGTTGATGACCGGGACCGCGGCGGACTTGTCCGCGCAGAGGTTGAGGGGGAGGACGACGCTCGTGGTATGGACATTGTCCCCGTTCCGGAAGCTGACATTGAAGGTGACATCGGACTCCGCGTGGGGGGTAATATCGAAGGGGACCTTCACTGAGCTTCCCGCCGGGATCGTCTGGACGAACTCTTCCGAGGGGGAGATGTTGCTCCCCGGCGAACTGGCGACGATCAGGACGTCCGAGATATCGCCGAGCCGCGGGTTGACCACGCTGACGTTCACCGAATCCGTCTTTTCCAGGGAGAAGGTGTCGGGCTTCATCGAGATGCTCGCGCGCACGTCGGTGGAGTCCACCTTCAGCTTGATCTGGGAGTGGATCGCGGAGGTGCCCCACGCGTTGGTCGAGACGGTGAAGAGCGGGAAGTAGGTCCCGTCGAACCCGTCGGCCTGGATGATGAAGTTATAGTCGACCGTCGCTCCCGGCCCGACCGAAGTGGTCGTGGTGAACGCGCCCTTGTTGAGGACGTCCACTTTCGGGTCGATGAGGTCCGGCTGGGAGACCGAGACCGGCGTGGTCCCCGCGTTCGTGACATGGACCGTCAGGGTCCCCGTCTCGTACGGGTAAAAGACGGACGGCGTGAGATCGTAGCCGGAGACGTACACCAGCGCTGCCGCGTCCTGGGGACTCGCCGGGGCAGAAGCGGTGGCTGCGCTGCCGGGCGCACTTCCCGGTGTGGCCGCACCCGCGATGCCGGCGATGCATGCCAGCGCGATTAGGCTTGCGAAAAGGATCATTCGTTTCATGGTCTGCTGCCCTCGGATCAGAGGGGGCATATGTACCGGTCGGCCGGGCCCGGGAAGTGCGGATCGCGTTCCTGCACCTCCCGGGTCCCGCCCGTACGCCGGCCGTGCCGGCGCCCGGAGCCCCGTGAATCTCTCATAAACAATCTCGCCGTACGTTCTTAAAACTTACCATACAGTCACTTTTGTTACCGCATAGTCAGATTTATTATGCCCGCCATACCATATACCACCGGCATGCCCAAGGTAGTCCCGGAATACAAGGAGGAGGCGAAGAAGAAGATTATCGCCGCGGGCCGCGAGGTGATGAGCAGGAAAGGGTACCGGGCCACCACCATGGAGGAGATCGCGGAATACGTCGGGGTCTCAAAGCCGACGCTCTACCTGTACTTCGGCAGCAAGGACGAGCTGGTCATCGAGATCGTGAAAGCGTTCCCCGAGCAGATCCGGGAGGCGGCGATGTCGATAGATCCCGCTGCGAGCCCGCTCGAGGCCTGGATCGCCATCCTCGATTTCTTCCTCGACCACAACCCGGAGCAGAACGCACTCTTCTACGAGCTCCTCTCCATGATCCCGCGGAACCCGGAGATCGCGCAGAGGTTCTCTGAAAATATGATCCTCGGGCTCGAGCGGTCCACGCCGGAGATAGCCGAACAGCAGCGGCAGGGGCTCGTCTTTGGCGGGGCCGATCCCCGGACGGTCACCCTCGCCATCATCAGTCTCTTCCAGGGAATACGGTACTTCTCCCTCATCGGGGTCGACCGCGATGAGCTCCGGGAGCGCTGGATCGAGATCGGCAGCACCCTGTTCGGGTACCGGGGAAATGTTCCGGGGAAGGAAACGGGGCCCGGGCAAAACCCCGTATCTTCTTTGAGGGCCAGGCAGCGGCGATAGTTCTCTGCTGCGGTCATTTTCGCGGAGTCCGGGAGCCGGAAGAACCGGCCGACCGGCCGCGGTTTTAT
>DASPUR010000196.1:0-8065 GCA_035622795.1 Methanoregula sp.
CGTAACCGGCTGTGCATCGAAAACCGTCCGGGAGATCATCGGCCCGAAAGCCCTCCTCCAGGCCGGGGCTGCAATACCTATCTTTGCCCTTACGGTCAGGGGGAAAGAGGTGATCGCGCGCCGGATCGTCGAATCGACAGCCACGATCTTCCTCAAGGGCGAGAAGTTGCCGGTCATCGGCCCCGGGCAGCCCGGTCCGCTGATATAAAAAATCTGAAGTTTTTTCCTGTATGACATTCATACAACGAAAAAAATCCGGAGCTTTTTTCCCGTATTCCAGATCGTACCGTGAAAAACTGACATTTTTTCCCGTTCGGGTTCCTGGGCAGGTCGCAAACTTTCCCGATCACCGGATGGTTCGCGTTTCAACCGGCCTGAATGCAAACCGGATCTCTTCCCATGCTTTTTCGAGCAGGCTGCGGTAGTACAACACGTCGAACTTCCCCGCTTCCCACTCGGTATCCACCGCGTACGTCCGGGCGTCCCGGACCACGTACCCGATCTTCATGCCCGGCGCGACCCCGGCACAACCCCTGAGGTGGGCCTCCACCGCGGCACCCTCGAGGCACCGGTGCGCATACCTGAGCCGGCTGATCCGCCGGTTGATCACCATCTCCCGGGCATCCGCATCCGGGAGCCGGTGCACCGCAGAGAGATAGAGTCCCTCCACCTCCTCCCGGATCTGTGCAAGCCCGTCGCAGGTTCGCGCGCGGCTCATCACGGTGAGCATCTCCCTCTGCATGACGCGTATAAACTCCGGTGTGTCGTGGCGCCGGGCGGCGATCCCCCGCACCTTGATGCCCCCGTCATCGAGCCGGCCGTAATACCGGTTGTAGGCACCGGTCCGGTCTTTCTGAGGGAGGAAAACTATCCAGTCGAAGTGCTCGATCTCCGTGGGGATACCGGTCCTGCGATCCACCCGCTCCTTCAGCGCGGCAACTGCCGGGCCCTGCACCCAGAGCGAGTCGACGATCCCATGCAGGACGGTAAAACCCATCTCCTCCGCGAGGGCCTTGGTCTGCACCAGGATCTCCCGGGAACGCCGGGTGATCTCCTCGTGCACCTCGATCCTGCCGAACTTCGCGTTCTTGTAGCCGGTGTACCCGAAACACGTGACGAGCATCCACTTGAGGATCGAGTCAATGCCTTCAAGCTCCGGGCCGGTCTTCCTCATCCGCTTCGTCCTGACACGGAGCCTGACCAGCGGTTCGAGCGCCGCGGAGAGGAAGCCGCGCCGCTCCGGATGTTCGACCGTCTCGGGCGAGAGGTTCGCCTGCACGATGATGGTAGGGTACAGCGAGGTAAAATCGATCTCATCGACGTTCCCGTACGCACCTGGCGCCGGCTGGAACATCATCCCTCCCCGGTCTGCCTCCCTGAGCTCCGAAAGCTTCCGGGCAGTCTCCACGTCGCTCTTCCGGAAAGGCACGACGATTCCCTGTCTTACTGCTTCATACACTTCGTAACCCGAGATGAGCGTGCCGGGGGTGAACCGCGATGCGAGGTTCGGCGATATCCCGGCGAGCCGCGCCCCCATGAACACGCCGGAAAGCCCGCCGTCCCGGTACACGAATGACTGTTCCGTATCGATGAGGATCCGGCCGTCCGGGATGAGGGCCGATACCCTGTGCTCCATCTTTCCGTAGCTCCAGTACGACCGCGCGTCCATGGTGCGGTACTTCCCGCTCCGGGAGAATGGCATCCCGAGGCCGGATGCCCGGGCCTGCTCCTGCAGCCTTGGCATCCAGGTATCGGCACCGGGCATCAGGATCACATCCGGGTCGTACGATGCAACGAGCCCGAAGAGGTCGGCCAGCAGGGTGCGGCCGTCCCCGCCCAGCAGTTCGGGCCGGCCGTCCCCGCACGTCACGCTGATGCCGGTGCATGCGGCAGGGAGGGACGGGTTTCCATGGATCCGGATCTCCATCTCACGGAGATCATGGGTAAACACGGTGGAAAACCGGCCTTCGCCGTCACCTCCGCTGCAGGGAACGATTCCCCGCTCTGCCATGAAGCGCTGGTCCCGGCGCACGTCCACGTTGAAGAGCCGGGCGCTGTGCCCCGTCTGCTGCTCCACCGCCTCCGCAATCTTCCGGTCCCCGAAGACCCGGTACCCGGGGAGTCCGCCGAAAATGGTCGCAATGGTGCAGGGCGAGGCCTGGAACCGTTCTTCGAGCGAGCCGAGCATTTCGTGGCAGGACGCGGGATCGGGCAGGTGGAGATAGAACGGCGGGTCGTACGGGTGGTGAACCACCCGGGTCGCAGTCCCGTCCCTGTACCACAGGTCCACCCCGTCCCCGCGGACAGCCGAGTCAAGGATCCACATCGCTCCCCCCCGCGCCGCCCGGTTCCGCGGCCCCCGGTCTCCCGGCGGTTTCCCCGCCATTGCCGGGTCCTGCCGTCTTCAGCAGCTCCACAAGCGCAGAGAAGACCGCAGCTTCAGCGGGATCGTCGCAGCCATAAAACGCATCGCTCGCGTGGAACTTCGCACAGCCGGCCAGCCGCAGGCCGTGGGGCCGGTCTTCCTCACCGGCCAGCCGGGCGGCATGCTCCCAGCGCTCTGCTATGCCGTTGACTTCCTGCCGGATGCTTGCGATGCTCCTGCCCATCACGACACCTCCAGCCGCGTCTGCGCAGGAGACAGCGCGGTGCCGTTGCCGTACGAAGAGGCAGCTGCCCGCGGGCGCCGGCCTGCCGGGCCGCAGGCCGGGATGAACTCGACCAGCCGGTCCGCGGACCGGGCGAGTGTGTCGAACCAGGGGTCACGGGACGGGGCATAGAGGATGACGAGCGCTGTGCGCCCCGCAGCACGGAGTGCACCGGCAACCGGTCCGGCCGCCTCTCCCGTCCCTTCGAACAGGGCGGGGTCATGCCCGACAAGGAGGATGGAATGCCGGGAGTTGTGCAGGATGGCCGGGAGCCGGGCTGCGGACGATACCGTGAGTGCCTCCCGGTACGGGAAGAGATCGCCGATACGGGCAGCAAGCCCCGGGCCGGAGGAGACAAAGAGGATGAGGAACTTCCGGAGATCGTGGCTGCCCGAGAGGGCCGCCGCAAGCATACGCTCAGGGGCGACAACCGCGGTGAACGAGCCGGGATGGAGCGTAATCCCCGGGCCGAGCGTGATCATCATGGTGCCGGATCCCTCTCCTTTTCCGGGAAGATAAGGAGCGGCCTAAAGCAGGGTGAAAGTGAAGAGCCGTTTCAACTCCAGACCGATGGCCGCATCCGCGCCCGGTCAGCCGGCCCGGGACGGACGGTGATCGCCGGCGATATCCAGCCCGGTGATGTCGTTGAGGACGAGAGACACCTGGTGGGGGGCGTGCTCCCCCGCCCGGAATTCCGGTGTCGCGTACGCGATCACCCAGAGCATCCCGGTGCCGGTAGGGTTCCGGATCCCCATGATGTCGTGGATCTCCGTGCCATCGCGGAAGGCACGGATCCATGGCGCGGACTCCGGCCGGAGTTTTGTCCCGTCGCGGTGGACCGGTCCGAGTTCCGGCATAAGGGCCGGCCTCCCCTTCAGCTGCGGCCGCGGTATCCCGAGCAGCCGTTCCGCTGCCGGGTTGGCATCGGTGATATTTCCCCGGGGATCGATGACAAGGACCGCCTGTGCCATCGTCTCAAAGAGGCTCCGGAATTTCTGCTCCGACTCCTTGAGCTCGTGCTGGATGCGCTTCCGGTCGTTGATGTTCCGGGCAATGAAGATGATGGCGGTGATCGCATCGTGTTCATCCCGGACCGGTGAGATCGTCAGGGATGCGTAGAAATGGCTGCCGTCCTTCTTCCGGCAGAGGGACTCGAACGTCCGGAGGGGTTCTCCGGCGAGGATCATGCCGAGGTTGTGGTTGATCTTGGTATTGCGCTTGGGGGAGACGACGGTACCGATACCCTGCCCGATCGCCTCTTCTGCGGCATAGCCGAAGATCTTCTCCGCTCCCGCGTTCCAGCTGAAGATGGTGGTATCGGGGTTCATCCCGATGATCGCGTCGTCCGACTGCGCCACGATGGTCGCGAGCCGGGCGAGTTCTTCCTCCGCGAGCCGGCGCTCGGTGATGTCCTGCGCCGACCCCCGTAATCCCACGGGGTTCCCGGCGGAATCGCGCTTTACCTCACCACGGTTATGGACGAACCGTATGACACCATCCGGCCGGGCTATCCTGAATACCACATCATAGTCCCCGGTCCCTTCGAGGACTGCCTTCTCCAGGTCGGTGACTTTTCTCCGGTCACCGGAGACGATCGCGGAGAGATAGAGCGCCCGGTCGGGGCTGATGGCGGACGGTTCGTACCCGTAGATCCGGAAGTGCTCGTCCGACCACCGGAGCGTCCCGGAACCGATGTCCCATTCCCAGCTCCCGATATGGGCAAGTTTTTCCGCCGCGTCGAGAAGGCGCTGGTTGTCCCTGAGGGACAGCTCCGAATCGCGCAACGCTGTCATCAGCTGTTCCCGGCGGGTGATCTCCTTCTGGAGCTCGAGGTTTGCATGGTAAAGGTCGGCGGTACGCTCCTCGACCCGCTCCTCGAGTTCGCTGTAGGCCTTCCGGAGCTTCTCCGCGGCCACCTTCCGCTCGGTGATGTCCTGGGTAACGACAAGGGTGCCGATGACCTCCTCTGCGCTGTTCCGGAGCGATGCCGACCGGAGCTCGGCCCAGAATCCCGATCCGTCGGAACGCGTCACGCTGCACTCGGCCGGAGCATCCGTGCCGCCCTTCTTCTGGAGCTGCCGGAAGTTTTTCACGGTCGCTTCGGCCGGCTGCGCCCGCAGGTACCGGGAGAATGCAGTCCCGAGCCCTTCTTCGAGCGAAGGCAGGTGCAGCATCTCGCTGGTTTTTGGCGAGAGGAAGGCGAGCTTCTCGTCGGTGTCGACGACTGCGATGCCGACCGGGAGCGTATTGATCAGCGTGCGGTAGAACATCTCGGATTCGTGGAGCGCTTCTTCGGCAATCGCATGCGCTTCGCGGGTGCGCATCGCCTGGATCCCGAAGGAGACATCCTCTGCAAGCCGGACGAGGATCTTCCTCTCGTCGCTGGTGAACGCGGACGGCGACGGGGAATACAGGAGGAGGGCTCCCTCCGGGCCCTGCTCCCGGTCCTTGAGGATCGGCAGGCCGATCGCCGAACCATACCCCATCTCCCCTGATTCGGCAGCTATCGCCCGTAATCGCCGGTCCCGCCGTATGTTCCGGAGAACGGAGGGCTTGTTCGTCCGGACGCTCGTGACACCGGGGCCCGCCCCTTTCACGGTATCCTCCCGGACGATGAGGGCCTGCCCGAGGGCGCCGTTGGCAAACCCGGCATCCGCGACCGGCAGCAGTACCGGCGGGCTTTTCTCCGGATCGAGGATGCCGATCCAGGAATAGGAATAGCCCCCGGTAAAGACCATCACTTCGCAGATCCAGGTGAGGAGTTCCTGCTCGTTCTTCGCGTGAGAGAGCGCCTGGTTGCATTCGGTAAGGACCCGGAGGAGCCGGTTCGACCGCTTCAGCTCGCGCTCCCGTTTCCTCCGGGTCTCGTTCTCATTCTTGAGCCGGGTGTTCGCTTCCTCGAGGCGTGTCGAGCCGTCCGCCACCATCATCCCGAGCCTGTCCTCTGTCCGGCCTGCCCGCCGGTCGAGCTGGTGCCGCTCAATGGCGTAGCGGAGCGTACGGAAGAGGTACCTGCTGTTCAGATCCTCCCGCACAAGGTAATCGGTTGCCCCTTCTTTGAGAGACTGGAGGGCACCGGCCTCCTCCCTGCCGGAGGTGAGGAGAACTACCGGGATATCGGGGGCACGCGTATGGATCGTACGGAGGGCGGCGTTGTTCCGGTTTTCCGGAAAATCCGTGTCGAGCAGTACGAGATCGAACGAGTCGCGGGAGAGGAAATCAAGGGCTTCGGAGAGGCTGGTGGCATGGACGAGCCCGAACGATTCGCCGGCCAGGAGTGCATCGAGGCTCTGCGATCCCCGGGCGCCGGGAACACCGGTATCGATGATCAGGATCTTCATGCTTCCCTGCACCCGTCCGCAAAAACAGCAGTCCCGGGCACCGTGCAACGGCACAGCGATACAGCCGGGAAAGCGCGCATGAAAGATAGTTTGCAGCAGGAGGGCTTAAAAATGTCCATACCGATTTCCGTGGGGCGGGTACCGGTACCGCCCGTACCGTATCGGCTCCGTGAGGAGACGGATTCACCCGGCACGGCTGCTGCCGTTCATCGCGATATGACCGGAGAGGAAGCCGTACCAGGGTACCGGCACACTGAACGGACCGCGGCCGGTCATCCGCCAGGGGCACGCCGGGCCGGGGAAATCTTCTTATATGCGGCCCGGGTTAGAGTCGCAGGAGCACCGCCCGGGCTGAAGGGAGCTGTCGTCTGGTGTAGTTGGTGTGAAAGTTGTGAGGGAAATGTATGATGAAGATACTGGGAATCTCTGCCGTTCTCATCGTCCTTGTCGCGCTTGCAGCTACTGCAGGATGCTCGTCGGGGTCAGGATCGGGACCGGCCACGGACGCGCAGCCGCCAGCCGGTCAGGCCGTCGCGGCCGCCACGGGCTCTGATATCACGATCACCAGCATGAATCTCGCGTACCCGGCCTACGTTGCATCCCCGCCGTCACCGGGGACCTATCCCGGGATAGTGCTGATCCATTCGTTCAACGGCCTCGAACCCGGGTACCGGACTCTCGTCGACCGGTTCGCGGCGGACGGGTATGTCGTGATCGCCCCGCAGTGGCAGACCTTCAACACGTCTCCTCCCGACGAAGACGTAGGTTCGCTCATCGCTGCCGGGGTCGCGTACCTGAGGTCCCGCCCCGATGTGGACCCTGCCCGGCTCGGGCTTACCGGGTTCTGCGCCGGGGGGAGGTACACTATGCTCTTCCTGCCGCAGATGCCGTCGTTCAGGGCGGGCGTGGCCTGGTACGGGTTCCCGTACAATGCCGGGTTTGCCAACGAGACAAGGCCGGTCGACCACATCGAATCGCTCGCGGTACCGATGCTCATGATCCACGGGAGCGCGGATATGGCCAGCCCGGTTACGGACATCTACAATTATTCCACCACCCTGGCACAGGCAAAAAAATACTATGAACTGAAGGTGTACGAGGGAGAGCCCCACGGCTTCATGATCGTCAACGGCTCGCTGAGCGGAAGCGATGTCGCGAACGATGCCTTCGGAGAGATGGTCAGGTTCTTCAACCGGACGCTGAAAGGGCCGGGCATAACCCGGTAATTCCCGGGTTTTGTAATTCCGGCCTCTGTCCGGTCCCAGGCCGGCCCGCATGAACGGCCCGGGTGCATTCACGGCAATTTTTTCCCATTCTGATGAAAAGAGAGCAGGGCCGATTCCCGATAAAACGGAAGACCATGCAAAAGGATCAGGGCGGGAACGTACCGGGATCGATGCCCCACGAGACTTCGTAGGGAATGGGTTTCACTTCCTGGAACCGTATCTTCAGGACCGCGTGCTGGCTCAGCGCCGGATACGAATCCGGGGAGATAATCACCGAGCTTGTTCCCGATGCGTGCCCTCCGGGGCTTATCGCGCCCAGGAATACGCCCTTTTCCGGGTATTCGGTGCCCGTGCCATCAATGATCCGGGGGTAGGCAACAAACGAGATCCCCTTCGACCCGGTATTTTTCACGGTAAAACCGAAGGTGATGGTATGAGCGCCGGAACCGGTGGGTTCGACCGTGAAGTGGTCGAGAGTGGCAACAAACTCGTACCCCTCCTGCCCGAACACCGCACTCTGGTTCATGGCAAGGTCCGGTGACTGCGTGGGAAGACCGGTGAGCGGGTTCGTACAGCCAGAGACCAGAAGAAAACCGGCAACGAAGAGAAGAATAACCTCCCGTTTCATAGAGTATACTAAAATTTTCACCTATTAATACTACGGTGATTTAATCGCGGATCAGCCGTGAAACTGAACACCTGCGCCAGAAATGCCGAAAATCCTCCCGCGGGTAAAACGTGAGCGACTGCTTGGAGATGAGATTAAACGTAAAACAGCGGCTAAAAAAAATGAGTTGATAAAAACCCGTGATCTTAGAACCGGGGTTTTCTGTGCTTCGGGAGACAGTCC
>DASPUR010000197.1:0-9009 GCA_035622795.1 Methanoregula sp.
CCCGACCAGGAGCGGACGAGAAGCGAGAGGACGATTCCCAGGACGATGCCAAGGACGAGCATGCTCGTTATGACCTTCGGGTTCGTGAAGGTGTTGTAGAGGGCGTCGGTATCCATGTTCAATACGGGATGGTGCGTGGACAAAGGACAAAAGCCTGCCGAAATGCGGGGCTTTTTTAAAGGGATCGTTCAGAGGGAACCGAGCACCGAGAGGCTCGAACGGACGCTGTCAAGGGTCTTTACCTCTACGACCGAGCTCGCCCTGTTCCGGCGGAGGGCCGCAACGACCGGCCCAAAATCGATGGTTCCTTCACCGACCGCGTCATGTGAGTCCCGCTTCCCGTTATTGTCGTGGAGGTGCATGTGGGAGAACCCGGTCCCGAGGAACCCCGGGAGCCGGCCGTTGAGATGGGCGTGCCCGACATCGAGCGTGAAGCCGGTGTCGCCGATGAGCCCGAGTTCCTCCGGGGTGCGGAGGTTAAAGAAATTCATGTCGCCCATGTTCTCGAACCAGAACGTTACCGCGAGCTCGTCTGCCGCCCGGTGGAGCTCCGCAAGCGAAGTCCCGAACTGCCGGTCCGCCGCCTCCCGCTCCCCGGCCCATGCATAGTACCCCGGGTGGACGACGACCGGTGCCCCGATCTCCGCGGCAACTGCAAAGCAGTCGGTCATCACCCCGACGCTTGCGACCCGGATCGGTTCGAAGACGCTCGCGATGTTCATCCCGTGGAAGGGGGCGTGGATGACGAAGTCCTGCGAGTAACTTTCGAAGATCCCGGTATCGGCGATAAAATGGGGCCCCTCGTCCATGACCTCGATGAGCCCGGTCATCCCCGCAAGGACGTCAAGTGCTTCGGGAAGCGGCCGGTCCATGACGCAGTAACTGGAGACCCCGAACATGGTTGAAGCGAACATGAGCCCCGGGGGGAGAAAAAGGTATGGAAAGGGGATTTTGCGGCCACTGGCAGCCCTTTTGTTTTTTCGATGTATGCGGTAGTCACCGGCGGCTGGTTGGCAGTCACCGGAAAAAAGATGCTACAGGGCCGGGGCCGGCTCCTGCGCTGCCGGGGCCTGCGGGACGCCGTGTTCGTACACGAGGGCGAAGTAGCGGGCGGAGAAGATGGTAAAGAACGGCGTCACGAGCAGGACAAGGAACCACCCTATCAGCGGGATGATCCCAAGGAACGCGGTGACGATGACATAGACGACAGCGGCAACGATGTAGACGATAAGGGCGACGATGTACGAACCCCAGCCGATGGTCCGGATGGTGTCGTGGATCGCCGAAAAACGGATCCCTTCGCGGATGCTACCGGTCCGGGAAAACCTGACGGCGCCGAGGATCCCGAAGAGGAAGACGATCACGAACAGGACCATTGCCACGAGGAAGAGCAGGATGAGGAGAAGGATGAGGAGCCCCGCAAGGCCCGGCCCGGCACGGGCGGACACCAGTGCCCCGATCGATGCGGCGAGTCCTGCGACCATCACGACGATGAGGGGCAGGAACCAGAGGATCCAGACGATCTCGAGTTTAACACCGTCGACAAAGAGCCCGGTCCATCCGGTAAAGTCGGGCGCGGGTTTTACCCCCCGGTAGATCCGCACGAGGTAGCCCGAGAGGAAGAACGAGAGGACGAGGCCAGCGCCGGCGAGAAGGGCTATCTGCCCCCACGGAATTGCGGCCCAGTCCATGCGGGAGCCGGGCGAGATCGTCTTCGGGTCGAAGAGGAACTGGATCAGCGAGAACGGCAGGGCGAAGATGACGAAGATCGCCCACCGGACCCATTTCCCGATGAGCGCGTCCTGGGTATATTTCAGGGAGTCCGTGATGAGGTTTTCATAGTCCATGGAGATTTCACTGGAGAATAGGTTGATGGAGAAAAATATATGAATGATTGCATATTTTTACCGGGAACCGGAATACCGGCGTTACCGGAGAAGACGCCAGCGGGTCCCGGGGTGTTCCCTGCGACCTTTTTTTCAGCACTTCTCCTCGCAGGAGAGGATCTCCGCCGGGTCGGCGCCCCCGCACCTCTCCACGCAGCTTTTGCAGGCATCGAACTGCGGTGTCGTCAGCAGCTGGCAGGTGCCGCCGGCACTGCTGCAGCTCGCGTACTGCCGGCACTTGTCGCCGAGTTCATAGTCCGCGGGGCAGGCCTGCGGCGGGTTCGTGCTGCACGAGAGATCGAGGCCGTGGCAGCTTGCAAACCCGCACGGGGATGTGACGGCAGGCAGTCCCGTTTCCGGCGGACTGGCCGGAGCCCCGGGAGGCCCCTCGCCCCGGGACGATGACGCACATCCCGCAGCGAGGACGAGGATGAATGCGAGGAATGCGAGAGAGATAAGAGGCGCACCGGACTTTACACGAGGCAGGTTCATGGAGTTTCACCGGCTGGTGATCCGTTCGTACCGGTATTTATTGGTTTATCCGGATCGGAGACGACCCGCAGTGCCGTTCGGAACGGGCCTTTGGACCCGGCACGATCAGTCCGGGCTTGTGTTGGATCCGTTGGCCCCTCCCCGGATACCTGCCCGGCCAGGCCGGTGCTTTCCCAATTCTTTAAACAGGTAAACTTCCAATAGTAAAGACACATCAAAGGGATGAAAACCATGGATTTCGGAAGTCTCGGTGGATTGGGCGGGGCGTGTGCCAGTTTCCTGGCAACCCCCGAGGGACAGGCAGAAGTGAAGAAGTATCTGGTCTCACCGGAGGGCATCAGCCTCCTCCAGAACTTTGCAGGAACGCCCGAGGGCCAGAAAGTGATGATGTCGATTCTCCCGCAGGTTCTCGGCGGCATGAACCTCCCGCCGGGAGTGGCGGACATGATCAAGGGTGCGCTCGGCACCCAGCAGTAAGTCCTTTTTTCCCCCTCTTGCGTTCATTCCCGCCCAGCCGGAGGCATCGCGGACCGTTTTTGGGAACAGCGGAAGCCCGGCACCGGCACGCGCCCGGCCGTATGCCGCCGGGCAGCGATGGCCCAGACCTGAGTAAACAGGGTTTACGGGAACCGTGTCAGCGTGCTGCACCCGTGGCGCTCCCGCCTGCAACCGCTGCTGCGCCATTCGGCCGGTTTTCGTGCCTGGCCGCGGCGTGCTCAGCGGCAAAGAAATGCATCCGGGCCTCCCGGTAGTCCTCCGGAGTGTCCACGTCGATGACAACGCCTTCGTCATAAATGTCGATGGGCCGGACCGCGTCGGGATGTTTCCTCAGGATGTCCCTGAGGGCAGGGACAGTCCCGATCTCTGCGAGAATCTGCCGGGGGAAGAGGACCGGGTGGCCTTTTTTCCCCAGGTATCGCGGGATAATGATCCCGGGGTCGTTCCGGTATGCGGCGTGCATGGCTGTAAACGTTGATGGCAGGACGAGCGGGTGGTCGCCCGGGCAGACAAAGACGTCATCCTCCCCGCCTCCTGAAGCGTCGAGCGCATCGAGCCCGGTTTTCACCGAGTCGGCCATCTCGGTTCCACATGCCGCGTTCGTGACCACGGACACCGGAAACCCTTTGACCGCGTCCCGGACGGCCCCGCCCTCCGGTCCCGTTACGACTACGACGTTTCCGATACCCGCCTGCAGGACAGAACCAATACAGCGGGCGATGACGGTCCGGTCACCGAGCGGGAGGAGCAGCTTCTGCTGCCCCATCCGTCTCGAGAGCCCGGCCGCAAGCAGGAGTGCTGCGGTGTTTCTCATGTTCCCTCCGGATGCTGATGACCTGTGCCATGATGCTGACGGCGATCTCCTCCGGGGTTACCGGGCCGATCGGGAGCCCACCGGCCCGTAGACCTTTACGTATGGCAGCTTTCCGAATTGCAGTCCGGGCATAAAAAAGATCCGCCGGCCATACTGGCGCATGCCCGGCCGGCACTGGTCCGGGAAACGGCCGGGGGCCGGCGTGGCTGGCGGCCCGGGACTGCTCTAGGACAGGACAGCCCTGGCCACGACCAGGACCGCGGGCCGCCCGTCCCACGCGACTTCGCCGAGCGAGAGGTCCGCTCGTGCCATGCTCCCGTCAGGCCGGACGATCCCCACGCCCGGCACGGGGATCCGGGCGCCGAGCTCAGCCTGGGCGAACCGCTCCCGGACGAGCGCATGGTTGTCGCCGTCGATCATGGCAAGGATGTCCCTGCCGGCGAGATCCTCCGGCCGGCCCGCCCCGAACAGCCGGAGGGACGCCGGGTTTGCGTAGAGGACAGCCCCGTCCCGGTACACCATGACCGCGTCCGGTGAGAACTCGGCAAGGTTCCGGTACCGCTCCTCGTTCTTCCGGAGGGCAGACTCGCTCTCCTTGTGGTACCAGATCAGGAGGTCCGCGGCGATGAGGAGGAGGGCAAAGAAGATCCGGTTCGCGAGCGCGTACGAAAAGGAGACGTCCCCGGGCGAGAGGAAGAGGCTTGCCGCGATCAGGACAATGGCGATGCCGGAGACCAGGAAGGGCCCGTACCGCCACCCCCAGTACAGGGTCAGGAACAGGGGGATGAAGTAGAGGATCCAGACCGAGAGGCCAAGGGGCGTTATGACGTCGAGGTAGAAGATGACGATGATCAGCGCGAGGATGAGGCTTGCGACCCGCAGGGCTGTCTCCGGGAAGCGGGCGGGCCCCGCACCGGCTTCTGACATACTGCGATCATCGCAGGCCCGGTTATATAAATATTTCATTTGGGCCCCGGTTAAAAAAACCAGGGGAAACCCGGGAAAGGGGCCGGACAAATACGCCGACAGGTATTGCAATGGGGGAGGGACGGCCGCGGTTGTGGCGGCATACACCGGCCGGATGATGACCAGGGCCCGGGTGCCGGCGTCGGTGTCGGGAAAGCGTCGGGGCTGCTGAAACGGAAAAGACAGGCGCAATTGCCCAGGAATGAGGAAGAAAAGTGCCATTCGCCCCGCATTATTCATGTGATGGATTGCTGGACCGGGTATATAGGTTCTGAAATGATTTTGGCTGCCTGTTGCAGAAAACAAAGGCTTTTCCACTCGCAGTCCGCACATCCGGTTACACAATTTCCGGAACAATTTGCAGCTGTAACGATAAGGCATGGTTATTCCTGATCAATGGAACTGGGAGGAGATCCGGTCGGGTGCGCGGAGAACCATTATCGGCGCCAGGAAGAACATCGAAGACCCGAGCATATTCCATAAGATCGCCCTTATCCCGCTCCTTGCCTGGATCGGTCTCGGGGCGGACGGGGTCTCGTCATCATCGTACGGTCCCCCCGAGGCGTTCGTCGCCCTTGGATCCCATACGTACCTCGCAATTTTTCTCGCACTGGGGACCGCGCTCACGGTTTTTATCATCTCGTATGCCTACACCCGCATCATCGAGCATTTTCCCGGCGGCGGCGGGGGGTACATTGTCGCCAACCATACCATCAGCGAACGGGCCGGCGTTGTCTCGGGCAGCGCGCTCCTCATCGACTACATGCTGACCATCACGGTCTCCATCGCAGCCTGTGCCGATGCGATCTTCTCATTCCTGCCGTTCAATTACCAGCCCTACAAACTGGTATTTGCCTGCGGGCTCATCTTCGTTTTAATCGAGCTGAACCTGCGGGGCGTTAAAGAATCGGTCAAGATCCTCGCCCCGATTTTTATTGTCTTCATCGCGGCTCACGCACTCCTGCTCGGGTACGGGATCTTCGCCCATGCGCCCCAGATCGCCCCGGTCGCTGCCGGCATACAATCCTCCTTTTCCACGGACCTGGCGACCATCGGTGTCATCGGGGTGCTTGCAATCCTGCTGCGCGCATATTCCCTGGGTGGCGGGACCTACACCGGGATCGAGGCGGTGGCAAACGGGATGCAGATCATGCGGGAGCCCAAGGTGAGGACCGGCAAACGCACGATGGCGTACATGGCAGTCTCCCTGGCCGTCATCTCCGGGGGGCTCTTTCTCTGTTACCTGCTCTGGAACATCCATCCCGCCCCGGGGCAGACCTTAAACGCGGTGCTCGCGACAACGGTCTTCGGGGGGTGGCCCCTCGGACAGGCCATTGCGCTCGTTACCATCTTTTCCGAAGGCGCCCTCCTCTGCGTTGCGGCCCAGACCGGGTTTATCGACGGCCCGCGGGTCATGGCGAACATGGCGATCGATTCATGGCTCCCCCGCTCCTTTGCCCTCCTCTCGGAGAGGCTCACCATGACCAAGGGTGTCCTGTTCATGGGAGCGGCGGCGCTCCTCCTTCTCTTCTTCACGCACGGGTCGGTGGTCATCCTGGTAACCATGTACGCGATCAATGTGTTCATCACCTTCTCCATCTCCCAGTTCGGCATGGCGCGTTTTTTTTACAGGAACCGGACCCGGGAGAAGAACTGGAAACGGCATATCCCCATCCATATCATCGGGTTTCTCCTCTGCATCACCATCCTCATCATTACGCTCTATGAAAAGATCGGGGAAGGAGGCTGGCTGACCCTCCTGCTGACATCGGCGCTCATCGGGGTATGTTTTGCAATCCACGGCCACTACGCGGGGGTCACGAAAGGGCTGCGCAAGCTGGACGTCCTGCTCGATACCGTCCCTTCGACCGGGGTAAAAAACATCGACCCGGTCGACCCGCACAAGATGACCGCCGTCCAGCTGGTGACCGGTTTCAACGGGTTCGGGGTGAATACGTTTTATTCCATTGTCAAGAACTTCCCCGGGGTCTATGAGAACTTTATCTTTGTCTCGATTGCGGTCGTGGATTCCGGGACCTTCAAGGGATCGGCCGAGGTAAATGCTCTCGCCGAATCGACACGGTCCGCACTCGCAAAATATGTCGACCTCGCGCAGGACCTGGGATTCGCTGCCGATTACCGGATGGATATCGGCACCGACGTGGTTGACCTGGCAATCCCCCTCTGCAAAAACATTGCAAAGAAGTTCCCGAACTCCACGTTCTTCGCAGGGCAGATCGTCTTCCGGCACGAGAACCCGTTCCAGCGGGTTCTGCACAACGAGACCGCGTTTGCGATCCAGCGCAGGCTCCAGTATAGCGGGATTACGACCGTTATTTTACCGGTGCAGGCAGAAAAGTAGGGCCCGTCCCCCTTATCTCCCCGTCATTCTCCCGCAATTCCCCTGAAAAACACCGGGCATGGACGGGGGGCGTTCCCGCGTGCGGCCACGGGCAGGAATTTGGGTCCGTTCCCGTCAGTCTGCCAGTGCCGGATAATCCGTGTACCCCCTCTCCTCGCCTGCATAGTACGTCGCCATGTCCGCGGGGTTGAGCGGGGCGCCCCGCAGGAACCGCTCCGGGAGGTCGGGGTTCGAAAGGAACAGGGTCCCGAACGCGACAAGGTCGGCGACCCCGCTTTCGATCGCCTCGTTTGCGGCCGCGGCATCGTACCCGCCGTTGATGACGAGCGAGCCCTCAAACCGGTTCCGGATGAGCGGGGCGATCCGCTGCTCCGGCGGCACCATTCCCAGCCTCCCCCCGAGTGCTTCTACGAGGTGAAGATAGCAGAGGCCGAGCCGCCCGAGCCTGCGGGCGAGGTACCCGAAGGTCTCACGCGGGTCGGAGTCCGCCATCGCATGGGCGGTGAAGTGCGGGGAGATCCGGTACCCGACCCGTTCCGGGCCCCAGACCTCCGCAACCGCCTCCGCGATTTCGATGGGGAGGCGTGCACGGTTTGCGGTGCTCCCGCCATACTCGTCGTCACGCCGGTTCGCCCCGTCCCGGAGGAACTGGTCGAGGAGGTACCCGTTCGCACCATGGATCTCGACGCCATCGAATCCCGCAGCCTTCGCGTTCTTCGCCCCGTTCCGGAACAGCTCCACGATCCCCGGTATCTCCTCTGTCCCGAGCGCCCGGGGGACCGGGATTGCCTTTTTTCCCTCCGGGGTGTGGATCTCCTCGCCGACCGGCAGTGCCGATGGCGCGACCGGGAGCCGCCCGGAGAGGAAGTCCGGGTGCGACATCCGGCCAACGTGCCAGAGCTGGAGGAAGATCTTTCCCCCGGCCCCGTGGACCGCCGCGGTGACGGCTTTCCATCCCGCGACCTGCTCCCGTGAATAAATCCCGGGGGTGCGGATAAAGCCCACGCCCTGCGGGCTCACCTGCGAGCCCTCGGTGACGATGAGGCCGGCCGAGGCCCGCTGCGCGTAGTAGGTGACCGCGAGCGGGGAGGGGACACTCCCCGCCACGGCCCGGCACCGGGTCATCGGGGCCATGACCATACGGTTTGCCAGCCGGACCGGGCCGAGGGCATACGGGGAGAGGAGGCTCATGGTCATGGGCAGTCCCCCGTCTTCCCCACCGTCGCAAGGTAGATCAGGAACTGGTCTGTGCCGTCGATGCCGAGGATCGCGTGCATCGCGTCGTCATCGTATGCGGCGATCGCACAGGTGCCGCATCCCACCGCCTGCACCGCAAGGTACAGGTTCTGGCAGGCGTGCCCGGCGTCCTTGTGGAGCTCCCGGTACCCCCGCTCGCTATACCGCCACGTCATCCGGTACGGGACCGCGGTCCAGAGGAAGACGGCGCCGCACCGCATCACGAACTGCTGGCCGAGGCAGGCCTCCGCGATACGGATGTGCAGCGAGGGGTCGGTGTCGAGCTGCTGGAGCCGGTGGGAGAGGGCGAGGTACCGGTACAGGCCCGGTGAGAGCCCCTCTACATCGTTTGCGAGCACGTACGTCTCGAGGGCGTGCCGGGCGCCGGCCGAGGGCACGGTGCGGAAGGTAGCGGAACTGCCCGCGACCTTCTTCACACCCTGCGTGCACCAGAGCAGGAACGCGAGCTCGTCGAGCCCGAGCGGCTCCTTCGCGTACGAGCGGACGCTGTGGCGTTCTTCGATCGCTTTCCGGAGGTCGACCGGCAGGACCCTGATCGTCTCCGGCCCCGGGAGGTCGATGACCGGTCCTGCCGGGTCGGCCGGGAGTTCGAGCGGCGGCTGGGGGAGGCCCTTCTGCTGGTCCGGCGTGGAAAGGTACCGGTACTTCGTCCTCTCCATGAAGTCCCGTCCGGTTGTCGCTGGCATGAGGAGGGTCTTTAGGCGGTTTGGGATATAGGGGTTGCGGGACCTGGC
>DASPUR010000198.1:0-4629 GCA_035622795.1 Methanoregula sp.
CCGTTGCCCGACGACAACGGGAGCCTCTGGCCGGAAAAGACGGGTACCCTGCGGTGCACAAACGGGTCCTTTTTTAAAAGGGCGGGGAAGATACATTATTCAGGCAACCCGTGGCAGGGCCGTTCCTGCCCAGAGCTGACCCGGAGTCCAACCCTTGACCCGCATCCGCACCCTCCTCGAATGGGCAGTGATCCTCGTCCCGCTCGGCATCGTCGCGTTCCTTGTCATCAGCTTTTACGGCGGAGGCGGCCTCCCCGTGGCCGAATCCTCCGGGCTGCCGGACGGCAGCGGGGGCTTTTACCAGGTCCCAATCTCCCCGCAGCAGTTCTCGGAAAGCGTCGGCGGCTGGCAGTTTGTCTTCCCATCATCCTACACCTACACGCTTGCCGGGAAGGTTGTCGGGAGGCACGAGTACCCGGCAGCGATGCCGGACGGGATCATCGCGCTCGACCTCGCGGTGGTGAACGGGGAGCTGCTCAAACCCGACATCCTCTCGGATATCCAGGTCACGATGGGCGACCACACCCTCGAATACAGCTACGACATCCCGAACTATACCGGGCTCACGGAAGACTATGTCGACACGCACATCAGCAACAACCATCTCGTCTTCCTCAACTCCTCGCTTGAGAGTGCCGTGAAGTCGGCGACGGTCGGGAGCTGCGTGGTCATCAAAGGCCATCTCGTGGATATCCGTGGTTCCTCTCCGACCAAACTATACATCGTGAACACGAGCACCGTGAGAAACGATGCCTATCCCGGTGGCTGCGAGATCATCCTCGTCGAATCGTACGAGCCGGTCGCCTGCGGGAACGAACGATAACGTTTTTTTATTTTTTGCCGTGTGCACGATCCGCATCTTTATAATTAGGTAAACCCTAACTAACCAGGAACGTTCCATGACGGCGAAGAAGGAGTACCTCTTTCCGGTGGTCGAGAACCTGCTCAGGATCCGGTCCGAGTGCTCGTGCGGCATCTTCTCGGAATGCGGTCTCGGGGAGATGACGGTGACGCAGGTCCGTTACCTCCGGGCCATCGATGAGAACGGGGAGGTCACGTTCAGCAGGCTCGCTGAGATCACCCGCACCTCAAAACCCACCATCACCGAGATGATCAACCGGTTCGTCCGGATGGATTGCGTGTACCGGGAGCCCTCGTGCGAAGACCGGAGAATCCAGTACATCAGGCTCACGGAGAAAGGGCAGATGATCGCCCGCGCCGACCAGCAGGCCCTGCTGCGGCTCATAGAACGAATGACGGAAACACTTGACGAAGACGAGATCGAGGCCCTCATCGGGATCCTCAAAAAAGTCAGATAATTTTGTATCTGCCGCTTCTGCTCGAGTAGACAAAAAACCACCAAACGATCCGAAATGATATTCACCAGTGCAACACCCGCTGACGGGAAGACCGGGCACCTCGTGCTCCCGCTCTTCGAGATTGTCGTCTTCCCCAGGACCCGTACCAAGATCCCGGTCGGAAAGAAGACCGGCGAGATTCTCGCTTCGGCGCTGAGGGGCGGCACAACGTATGCCGTCGGCCTCACCGTGCGGAGCGGGACAGGACCCGAAAGCCTCACGCCGGAGGCGCTGTACACCACCGGGAACCTGCTGAAGATCGTGGCAGTGCAGGACGCCGACGAAGGGTATCTCGTCTGCGCGCAGGCGGTCGAGCGCGTGAAGGCCAGCCTGCTCCCGAAAGACGGGGACCTGTACGCGAGCTGCCAGCCGGTCGCGGACATCCACGACCTCGACGAGGCGGTCCACGCCGAACTGATCGGCGATGTCCGTAAGACCATCCACGAGATCAGCAGCCGGTTCCAGGGCTCCGAGCACTTCACCCGGCCGATCGACCAGATGGAGTCCGTCGACCAGATCATGGGGTACGTGGTGCCGTTCATGCCGGTCCCCCTTGCCGAGAAGCAGGCGCTCCTCGAGATCGCCTCCGTCCGGCAGCGGTACATCACGTTCTTTACAACGCTCGTGAAGCTGAAGGAGAACCTCAGTTTCCGGATCGAGATGGCGCAGAAGGTCTCCGAGAAGGTGAACCGCTCGAACCGGGAGGCGATGCTGCGGGAACAGCTCCGGATGATCCAGGACGAGCTCAGCGAGATGGAAGGCTCGGGCCCCGCGGATGCCGGCTACCGGGAGAAGATCGAGGCCTCGGAAATGCCGGAAGACATAAAGAAGAAGGCGCTTGCCGAGGCCCGGAAGCTCGAGGCCGGGGGAGGCCAGAACCACGAGGCCCCGGTTATCCGGAACTACCTCGATCTGCTCCTCGAGCTCCCGTGGACGGGCGGGGAGAAGAAGGAAATCGATCTCGAGGCGGCCCGGCGCGTGCTGGAGAGCAACCACAACGGCCTCGAGAAGGTCAAGGAACGGATCATCCAGCACCTCGCCGTGATGAAGCTCAAGCACGAGAAGCAGGGCTCGATCCTCGTCCTCGCGGGCCCTCCCGGCACCGGCAAGACCAGCCTCGGGAAGAGCATCGCCGATGCGCTGGGCAGGAAATATGTCCGGATCAGCCTCGGCGGCGTCCGCGACGAGGCGGAGATCCGGGGCCACCGGAGGACGTACGTCGGGGCTCTCCCCGGGCGGATCATCCAGGGCATAAAGCGGGCGGGCACGAAGAACCCTGTCTTCGTCCTCGACGAGATCGATAAGCTCGCGGTCTCGTACTCGGGGGACCCTGCGAGCGCGCTCCTCGAGGTACTCGACCCGGAGCAGAACGGCACGTTCTCCGACCATTACCTCGAGGTGCCGTACGACCTCTCCGAGGTTTTCTTCATCGCAACGGCAAACTCCCTTGCCACGATCCCGGCGCCGCTCCTCGACCGGATGGAGCTCATCGAGATCTCCGGTTATACGAAGAGCGAGAAGTTCGCGATCGCAAAGGACCACCTCCTGCCAAAGACGCTCGAAGAGCACGGCCTCGACGGCGACAAGCTCCGGATCGAGGACGAGGCGATGAAGGCCATCATCGAGAACTTTACCCGGGAGGCGGGGGTGCGGTGGCTGAAGAAGCAGCTTGCAAAGACGGCCCGGGTCGTCTCAGAGAAGATCGTCTCGGGAAAAGCCGTCCTCCCCTTCGTCGTGAAGGCGGACATGCTCCCCGATATCCTCGGGAAAGAAGTGAACCGGCAGGACGTGGCCCGGAAAGAACCGGTCCCGGGGGTTGTCACCGGCCTCGCGTGGACGCCGGTGGGAGGCGACATCCTCTTCATCGAGGGGACGTTCATGCCCGGCACGGGCAAGCTGACCCTGACCGGCCAGCTCGGGGACGTCATGAAGGAGTCGGCGAACATCTCCCTCTCCCTGATCCGGTCCCGGCTCGCCCACACGGCGAACAGTTTCGACTTCATGGCAAGCGATGTGCACATCCACGTGCCCTCCGGGGCAACCCCCAAGGACGGCCCGTCCGCGGGCGTGACCCTCTTTACAGCACTCGCCTCTCTCATCACCGGCCGGACGGTCGACCCGAAGCTCGCGATGACCGGCGAGATCACCCTGAGCGGGGCGGTGCTGCCCGTCGGCGGCATCAAGGAAAAAGTCCTGGCTGCGCACCGGGCGGGGATCACGAAGATCATCATCCCGAAGGAGAACGAACGGGACTTAACCGATGTGCCCGAGGACGTCCGCAGGGAGCTTACCTTTGTCCTGGTCGGGCAGGTCGACGAGGTACTGAAAGAAGCGCTGGGCATGGACCTGCCCCCCCGGCCGCTTGCCGCGCCGGCCGGAAGCCATGGCATACCGGCGCACAACTGCTGAGACGGGAAAAAAGGGGCAGGGTTACGCAAAGGCTCGCCGAGTGTAAAACCCCCGCTCCTTAAAATCCGGGATATTCCGGCCGGGATGGTCCGGCCCGGACTTTTTTTTACTGCACGATGAACTGCCCGTTCATGACCGCCGGGTGGACATCGCACCGGAAGTAGTACGTGCCGGGCGTCTCCGGCGCGGTGAACCGGTAGACAGCGTCCCCGCCACCGGTAATTATCTCGCCACTGAAGATCGTGGTCGTGGCGGCCGCAGAATCGTACACCGCAAAATTATGGGCGATCCCGGTGACCTGCGACGATCCGGGGTCCTCGCGATTGTGGAAACTGACGGTAACGAACGCTCCTGCGGGGACGGTGATGACCGTCCTGCTGAAGGCCATGTCCTTTGCAACAAGGTCGACGGTCACGGACGACTGACCAGGGGCAGGAACCGGGACCGTGGTTGCAATGACCGTGGGAACGAATGCCGCCGGTACGGGAGTCCCCGGAACCGGAGTCGCATATCCCCCGCCAAAACCGGTGCATCCTGCCGTGAGGAGGAAACCGGCTGCGATAAGCAGTGCGGCGGCCGTGAGGGAACGGGTGATCCCCGGTGCCCCGCGTTCCCGATCGTGCATCCTGACCATACTACCACTAACGAATAGCGCATCTTGGATTTAATCCTGTTTCCGCTCTTCACCTGCCGGGCCTTTCGGGCACGGAATCGCCCGGGCCGGCTCTCATTCCCGCACAACCTTTATCGCCCGGACGGGACACATACGGGCCTTGCCCCGGGTTTTCCGGGAAAGGAACGGTGGTACTAACGGACAAGGATGCTCTGTGGCTGAAGGGGAAGGTTGCGATCGTCACCGGTG
>DASPUR010000199.1:0-16927 GCA_035622795.1 Methanoregula sp.
TTTTCTGATAACACCATGGTCACGCTCAGGGCCGGGCCCGTATCTGTCGGCGGTGTGGCGCTGGAGAACCACCTTCTCCTTGCAGCGGGCGTCCTCGGTACCACCGGCGCTTCCCTCTCCCGGATGCTCTCGCTCGGGGCCGGGGGCGTGGTGACCAAGTCGATCGGCCCGGTTGCAAAGGACGGCCACCCGGGCCCCTGCCTCGTTGTCCTCGGCGACGGGATGCTCAATGCGATGGGCCTCCCGAACCCCTCGAAAGACTTTATCGAGGAGCTCGCGCCGCTTGCCACGAAGCCGGTCATCGTGAGTATCTTCGGGGGCAGCCCGGAGGAATTCGCCACGGTCGCCTCCTGGTTTTCCGGGTCCGCGGCCGGCTTCGAGCTGAACCTCTCCTGCCCTCACGCGGAGGGGTACGGGTCGGCGATCGGGAGCGACCCGAATCTCGTGGAGGCCTGTACCCGTGCGGTGAGCGGGACGGGTGTACCGACCTGGGTCAAGCTCACCCCCAATGTCACCGACATCACAACGATCGGCCGGGCCGCCGAACGCGGGGGGGCGTCCGCGCTCGTCGCGATCAACACGGTGAAGGCGATGCGGATCTCGACCTCCCTGCGGCGACCGGTCCTCGGTAACCGGTTCGGCGGGCTCTCGGGGAGCCCGGTCTTCCCGATCGCCGTCCGCTGCGTGTACGAGCTCTACGAGGCCTGCCGGATCCCGATCATCGGATGCGGGGGGGTCTTAAGCGCGGACAATGTGGTCGAGATGATGATGGCCGGGGCGTCCGCAGTCGAGATCGGGAGCGCCGTCCACCGCGACGCAAAGGTCTTTAAGACGATCTGCTCGGAGCTCTATGCAAAAGACGGCGTCCCGCCGGAAGAGATCGTGGGGTGCGCCCATGGATGAGGGGATGCCCGCGCCGGTGACCATCACCCGGATCAAGCGCGAGACCCCGTCGATCCGGACCTTCTTCTTCGACCGGCAGTTCAGCTTCAGCCCGGGACAGTTCGTGATGGTCTGGGTGCCCGGCGTCGACGAGGTCCCGATGGCGCTCTCGTCTGCAAACAGCATAACGGTCCAGAACGCGGGGGACGCGACGGCCGCTCTCTTCAGGCTTGCCGAAGGGGCTGTGCTCGGGATCCGCGGACCGTTCGGGAACGGCTTTTCCAAAGGCGAGAAGGTCCTCGCAATTGCCGGTGGCGTCGGCGCCGCGCCGCTCCTCCCGCTCGCCCGGTCCGACTGCGTCATGACGCTTCTGCTCGGGGCCCGCACGGAGTCGGAGCTCCTCTTCGTCGACCTGCTGGACGAGTGCACGGATGTCATGATCGCGACCGACGACGGGACGCTCGGCCAGCAGGGCTTTGTCACCACGCTCATGGACGAGCTCAACCTCGGAGCCTACGACCGGATCGCGGTCTGCGGCCCCGAGGTGATGATGCGGGCGGTGCTTGCGAAGCTGGAGGAGAAGGGGATCGCACACCGGGCAGAGTTCTCGCTCCACCGGTACATGAAGTGCGGCGTCGGGGTCTGCGGCTCCTGCTGCATCGACCCCTCCGGCCTCC
Organism: Methanoregula sp.; assembly: GCA_035622795.1. GTDB lineage: Archaea > Halobacteriota > Methanomicrobia > Methanomicrobiales > Methanospirillaceae > Methanoregula. The sequence continues at coordinate 1,560 of DASPUR010000199.1, forward strand.
GCACGTGCCGGGACGGCCCGGTCTTCTCCGGCGACAGCCTCCTCAAAAGCGAGTTCGGGAAGTACACCCGGGACGCGAGCGGCCGGAAGAAGAACCTCTAAAATCTTCTCCACGATAATTTTTTTTCAGCCGGCGACCTGTGTGTACGGTGGCTTCCCGGTTCAGGGCCTCTCCGGGACATGAAAGAGATCCCCGGAAGCGGTTCTTCCGCAAGAAAGCGCGAGAAAGGGTAAACTGCAGGGATTAAAACGTGTTTTTTTAAAACCTATGAGTCAGTTTCCGGCGTCCCGCTCTTTTCTATAAACTGGAATGCCCCGCGGGGGACGAGGATCTCGAACCGGGCACCCTTGCCTTCCTCTCCTGTCTCTTTTATGGTGATGCCCGTGATGCTCAGGATCTCTTCGGCAAGGAAGAGGCCGTATCCCGTGTTCCGGTAATACTCGCGCTTGAAAATCCGGTCCTTTGCGATCTCCGGCACGCCGACGCCATCGTCCTCGCACACGATCGCGATGCCGGACCCGGTCTCGTGGTACGAGAACCGGATCACGGTCGTATGGTCGCCGTGCCGGATCGAGTTCTCCACCAGGTTGTAGAAGACCTTGCCGAGCAGGAAATCGGCGTAGACCTCGAGACGGTCCACCTTCGTCTCGACCCGCACGCTCCCGAGGTCAACGTCGGCAACCGCCTCGGCGATGACCTTCGAGATGTCCTGCCACTGCGGGGCACCGGCACCGATGTCCTGGTAGTCGCGGGTGAACTGGATCTGCCGCTGGATGAGCTCGGCGATCTTCTCGATCTTGTGGAGGTTCTCTATCACCGCCGGGTCGGTGACGATCTCCTGGGTCAGGGAGAGGTACATCACGATGGCCGTGATCTGGTTGAGGATGTCGTGCCGGGTGATGGAAGAGAGGGTGTTGAGTTTCCGGTTCGCGAGCTGGATGGCGTTTTCGAACCGTCTGCGTTCCTGGATCTCGGCCTTGAGCTCGTCGTTGGCCTTTATGAGCTCCTCGGTCCTCTCCCTGACCCGGACCTCGAGGTCGTCGCGGGCTTTCTGGATCACCCGTTCGGCCATCTTCCGCTCGGTGATATCGATGGCAGAGGTGATTACTACGTTGTTCGGCGACAGGGAAGCCGAGACGAGGAACTGGCGGACGAGGCCGTCCTGGGTATGGAAGAGGAGATCGGTATCGCCGGTCTGCCGCAGCTCCCGGACCCGGCGGAGGAAGAGGTCCCGGTCCGGCGTATCGAGGAGGATCTGCGAGAGGTCCCTCCCGATGAGTGCCTCCCGCGTGTATTTCAGCATCCGGGCGCACTTGATGTTGATATCGCTTATCCGGAGGGTGGAGAGGTCGAAGGTCAGGATCCCGGCCTGGGAGTTCTCGAAGATCCCCCGGTACTTCCGCTCCTCGTCCCGGAGCCCCCCGGCAAACGACGAGGTCACGACCCCTATGGTGATGAAGATCACGAACCATGCCGTCGAGACCGCAACAAGCGCGGGGTCGAAACTGCTGAAATAATAGACGAGCAGGAGGTAGACCGTGGAGAGGCAGACCGAGAAGATGACCCCCTGCTTGGGGTAGAAGTAGACGAAGATGATGATGGGCAGGAAATAGAGGAAGGGAAAGACGTCGTAGATCCCGTGGGTGAGCGAGAAGATCGTGGAGAGGATCGCTGCAGCGACGGTGGCGATGATCGCAAATCCCCAGTAGACCTGGTGCCGGGTCAGTTCCATCGGGTTCATTTCCGCTCCCTTTTCTTCGGGCTCCGCGGCATCATCTGCGCTTCGAACCGGCGGTGCTCGAGGATCTCTGCCCGGAGTTCCTCGTTGATCCGTTCGAGGTGGGCGGTGCGGGCCTTCACCTGCTCCTCGAGATCTTCGAGGGTCTTCCGGATCTCCTCGTCGACGATCTTGTTGCCGGTGACATCGATCGCGGAGCAGAGGACGCGGTCCCGGGTCGCAAGGACGGCAGAGACCACGAACCGGAGCACCGTGCCGTCCTTTGCGGAGAAGAGGGTCTCGGCTTCCCGGCTGCCGGCCTCATCGGCCGCGTTTGCAATGAACCGGGCCCGTTCCTCGGCGTCCGGCCAGACCTGCGCGATGTCTTTCCCGATCAGGTCCCGCCGGTCGTACCGGAGCCAGGAGGCGCACTTGGCATTGATCTCCCGGATCCGGCCGTTCCGGGGATCGAAGCAGAAGATGCCGTCCTGCGAGTTCTCGAGGATGTCGCGGATGCGCATCCTCCCCACCGCCAGGTCGTTGGCGTACGAGGAGGCCACGACACCGATGGTGATGAAGATCGCAAACCAGGCCGTGGAGATCGCGATGATGTTCGCGTTCCCCGTGCCGAGGAGGTAGATGATCCCGATGTACGTGAGGCCTATCGCGAGGGTGAAGAGGACGGCCCGACGCGGGTAGAAGTACACGCAGAGGATGATGGGCAGGATGTAGAGGAAGGGAAAGACGTCGAAGATCCCGTGCGTGAGGGAGAAGATGGAGGATAGGACCGCACCGATACAGGCAGCGGCGATGATGAAGAGCCTGAGGATTTCTTCATTCTCGCCGGACAGTTGCTCCATGGTCGCTTATCCTGCCGCACGATCCCATTTCCGGGCCCGAGGGACGGCGTATATACTATTGGGTGATCTTCTAGCATATATTCTTATTAGGCCCGATTCTGTGCCCGGACCCTATTTTACTCATCGTATACTGTTTATTAACGTCCGATTATTCATTGGGCGGTCCCCCCGCACCGGCCGGCCCGGCCCGGGCGTTCATCCGCTCGAGTTCCTCGAGCTTGTTGATATTGGTGAAGGTGACGAGGCCGGGGTCGATCGCCCTCAGTTCCTCGACCGGGACATAGCAGGTGGAGAGTTCGCGCACCATGGTCCGGAGCGATAGCGAGGCGTGGCTCTCAAGGTACGAGAGGAGCGCGGACCTGCGGTAGACCGCGTGGAGGGGTTCGAGCATATCTGCGTTCCAGCTCGGGATCGCCGCATCGCAGTCCCCGATCCGGTCGAAGAGGTGGCGGACGACCGCCGGGTCGATGCAGGGCATGTCGCACGCCGAGACAAAGACGAGCTCGCCTTCCGCGGCAAGCGCCCCGGCATGGAGGCCGCCGATCGGGCCGATGCCGGGCCGGATGTCGGCGATGCACCGCACCCCTTCCAGGCTGTCGAACCGGCGGCACTGGACCGGGTCCTTTGCAACGATCACGATCTCGTCGGTCACCTGCCGGAGCGATTCGGTGAGGCGCTCGATGAACGTCCGGCCCCGGTACGTGAAGAAATATTTCTCCTTCCCGTTTGCCCGCTTTGCCTCGCCGCCGACGAGGATGATCGCGGACCTCATGCCCGCCCCCGCCGCGGCCCGGCAGCCGCACGTTGAGTATCGGCTTTCCCGTTCCCGGCCCGGGACGGGAGCGCCCTCAGGTCTGTCGGGAGAAAACGTTGGCCGGGGGTTAGCGTGCACATGACGGTACTTCCTGGTGTCCCGGTCGAAGGGGAAACGGGCGCTGACAACGGGTTTGCCTCCAATGCGTATAGGCCTAACGCACCCGGCCGGGGTCCGCGGCGGCCTTTGTTTTCCGGCTCTTCGCGAGAGTTTTCTTCTCCATCGCGAGGAGCTCCTCCTTGATCTCGAGCGGCGGGGTGAACCCGCCGATCCCGCCCGCCGCCACGATCCGGTGGCAGGGGATGATGAGCGCAGTCGGGTTCCGGGCCATCGCCTGCCCCACGACCCGGGGCGAGGTGCCTGCCGCGGCGGCGATCTCGCCATAGGTGGCGGTCTTCCCGTACGGCACCTGCCGGACCAGCCGGTAGACACGCCCGTACACCGAGTCGTCGTCAGCGGCGATGCTCCTGGTGCCGGTGAGGTCGACCATCCTCCCGGCACAGTACTGCCGGATCGGTACCGGGACATCGCCCGGGATTCCCGTCTCCGCAAACCGGACCCGGTGGACCACCTCCCCGCTCCACCAGACGTGGACGAACCAGAGGCCGAACCTGCACGAGCCGCTCAGCATGCCGGCACCACCCCTGTTTCATGTCCGGCTTCGGTCAGGGCTCTCATCCTGCTTACCGCCCCGCCTTCATTCTCATTCGTGCCCATTTCCATCCTGCTGACCAGCCCCCTCAGCGTTCTATCCGTGCTCATTTCCATCCTGCTATCGCCCCGGAAAACTTCTGCGCATCGCACTCGATCAGCTCCTCCCGGATCCACGCGGGGAGCGCCTGCCGGACCCTCCGCTCGAGGAACCGCCTGTCCCCGAGCACGAGCACGCCCCGGTCCTCCGGCGTCCGGAGAACCCTGCCGAGCGCCTGGAGGGAGCGGTTGATGGCCGGCAGGGTGTAGCAGAGGAACTCGCCTTCTTCGCCGAACTTGTGCCGGAAATATTCGATCATCATCTTCCGCACCCGGTTGAAGGGCGCGAGCGGGAGGCCGATGACCATCGCGCCGTTGAGCATCTCGCCACGGTAGTCGAGGCCCTCGCTCCACTTCCCGCCACAGACGGCAAAGAGGATCCCGGATTTTCCCTTCGCGGGCAGCGAGAGGAACTCGGAGAGGGCGGCGCCGGCATCCGCGGACGCCCGGGGCTCGATGAAGACCTGCTTTCCCCGGAGCCCGGGGGCAGCGAGCCCGGCGTACGTTTCGAGGATCTGGTAGCTCGGGAAGTAGACCGCGAGGTTGCCTTTGAGCGCCCCGAAGGCTTTGATGTACCCCGCGACCCTCTCCGTATTCTCGGTATTCTGCCGCATCGAGTACGCGGTGGTGATGTCGGTCGCCCCGCAGATGAGCCGGTTCTGCTTCGGGAAGGCGTTCCCGAGCGAGAGGGTGGTGACCGGCAGGTCCCCGAAATAGTACTTTCTGAAGTTTTCGACCGGTGAGAGGGTGCCGGAGATGAGGACGCAGCAGGCGTGGGCGGAGCAGATCTCCCGGAGCGGGGCGGAGGGGTCGATGTTCCGGACCTCGAGCGTGACGCCGGCCTCTTCTTTCCGGTATACCGTGAGGAACGCAGGGTCGGTTGCCGACTGCGAGAGCCTGAGGAGGAAGACGGTGAGCCGCTCGATCGCGGTCTCCCGGTACTCGCCCGCCTTCTGGTTCTTCTCCCGGATCGACTCGGCGAGGCCCATGAGCTCGTCCACGATCTCGTCCATGTCCTTGTAGAGCGATTCCCGGACCACCATCCGGTCGAAGATCGCGGGGTCGAACCAGTCCTCGGTCTCGGGCGAGTTGGCAAGGCCGCGGATGAACGCGGTGAGCCGGGGGAGCACGTGCTGCACCGCCTCTGCGCCCTTGTGCCGCTTCCGCATCGTCGAGAGGTCGCGGGACGCCTGCTCGAGGTCCTTCTCTTCGAGCGAGACGCTCTCGATGCCCGTGATCACGTCCCCGCAGTTGTGCGCCTCGTCCACGAGAAGGAAGATGTCCTTTGCCTCGACGCCGAGGTTCGCGTAGAGCTGCTCCCGGATGTCCCGGTCGAAGAGGTGGTGGTAGTTGAGGATGACGACGTCGGTGTTCCGCGCCGCCTGCATCATCAGTTCGTACGGGCAGATCTCGCCGCAGAACTCCGCGAGCTCCCGGGGCCCGATCGCGTTCGCGATGACCCGGTCGGCCTTGGACCGGAGCGCGGTCGAGGGGACCATCTTCACGCCGATGGACTCGGCGGGGACGAACATCTTCGCCGCGATGTAGTACGGGCAGAGGATCGGGTGCTCCCGGTCCATCCGGCGGATCTGCTGGACGATGAAGGGGTCCTTTGCGGGGTTCATCGCCCCTTTCTCCGCCCGCTCCCGCATCAGCGAGTTCGAGAAGGCCTTGACCCCCTCGCACCTGCGGTACACGTCGCCCTCGCCGCCGAGCGGGCACATGCTCTTCTTGCCCACGAGGTACACGTACTTCAGGTCAGGCTTCTTCAGCCGGACGAGCTCGAGCTCGCGGATGAAGGTGTTGAGCTGGCTGATCGTCCGGACCGCGATCACGATCTTCCGCCCGTTCCGTTCCGCGAGGAGCGGGGCGACCACGCTCGATTTCCCCGAGCCGGTCGGCGCATCGATCATCGCGATCCCGCCCTCCCTGGCGACCTTTGCGACCGTCTCGAGCATCTGCCGCTGGCCGGGCCGGTATTCCTGGTACGGGAAGTACGCGTCGATGCTGTCCATTTTCGTGTACTGTTGGCTGTTGTGGATATTATGGGTGGGGGTTGGGGATGAAAGTGGAGTTACAGGAATATTCATTCCCCGTCCTCTCTTTTTTTATCCCAAGTGCGACGATGTACAACGCAGGAAACCAGCGGCAATCATGAATAGCGAAAGCAGCGTAAAGGACGGTCATTCCCGGATCGACCTGAGGTTATTTTTCCTGTACCTCTGCATCGTCCTCATCATCCCGGCGATCTCGACCGTCTTCGAGTACCTCATCTCGGTCAATCCCGGTCTGCGGTCATCGCTTCTCGTCGACCTGCAGAATTTCCACGTCTACCAGCTCTTTACCTCCTCGTTCGTGCACCTGAACTTCGATCATTTTCTCGCGAACGTGACTGCCTACCTGCTGATCGCGATTTACGGTCTCGTCCTTGCAACACTGATGAACCGGAAGCGCATGTATGTCGTCCTGAGCAAGATCATCGTCGTTATCTTCCTGGTCTTCGGCGCCCTGTTCGCGGTATTCAACGCGACGACCACGTATTATGCGGGACTCTCCGGGATCGATTCGGCGCTTGCCGGCCTGCTGCTCATCTTCTGGCTGGTGTATCTCGAACACGCATCCGGGCAGCGGATGCGCACCTATTACGGCCTGGTGATCTGTGCCGTTCTCGCTCTCGGTGCCGGGATCATGGCGCGGTATATCCTCCTGTACCGGCTGGAACGCAGTGCACCGTACCTTGCGGCCCTCGCTGCGGTTATCGTTCTCCTTATCCTCGCGGTATTCCTGTACCGGCACCAGTTCTCCGGGCTGTACCGGGTCATCCGGGGATTCAGCTGGTCTGCCCGGTGCATCACGGTCGCCATCGTGCTCATCTTCGCGTATTTTGTCTGGAACCTCTTCCCGGAACGGCTGGCGAATTCCACCCGGACCGTGAGCATCTCGCTGCACCTTGCCGGGATCGTCATCGGCATCCTTGCCGGGTATTTATTCCTGGTATACTTCGAGCGGATCCCGTATTTCCACGGGGAGAAAGGGATAATCTCCCGGTAGTGCCTGATTTGGAACACCCTAAAATGCGTCTGATATCCCACCCTCGATTCCGGCTTTTTTCAGCCATCTCCCCAAACCCCCATCCCCCTTCCGATCCTCTCCCGGTTCGCGGCGGTTCGCGTCCCTGTTTTTCCGGCGTAAAAAAGGTTGATTTTCCTGAATTTGTCCCCCATTCTGGCGAATTTGTCCTCCAAAAGTGAAAAAAATGGTCAATCGGAGCCCGATACGGCCTCCTTTTCGGGCAGGTCGCTGAGGGAGTATGCTTACGACGGAGATGAGGGGGGTGGTGGGAGACCCCCCCCTCCAATGAATGCGATTATGCACCGGAATCCGCATCAGATTTCTGGTAGAGTGGTGCAGCCTAAGGAAAGAGTGGGGTGCATCTTCCGATCTGATGACCTGTCGGAACTCGAAGATTTCCTAACGGAAATCTTCTCGTCCTCGAGGTCTGACGACTTCTTTGAAAGTCGAAGAACACTGACGTGTTCTTCTCATTCTTCTAACGGAGCAGTCGGAACTCGAAGATTTCCTAACGGAAATCTTCTCCTCCTCGAGGTCTGATGACCTCTCGGAAAAAAAAGATATTATTTCTTCAGCGGGTTGAACACGTTGAGGTAGATCATGTCGCTGCCGGTGTTGGAGAGCCGCTGGCGTTCCACCTTCTCCTCCGCGTACGCGAGGATCGGGAGCTCCATGTCGACGCCCGGGACGTGGCCGAACATCTTCTCGAGCTCGACCTGCTGGGCGTGCATGAAGAGGGCGTTGGGGATCTCCGACGGGCAGAGTTCCTGGCACTGGCCGCAGTTGACACAGGAGTCGGCGATGTGGGCGAACCGGATGAGGTGGAACATGAAGTTCGGGGGCACCTCGCCGGGCGTGACGTACGCCGGGTTCTTGGTCGTGCAGTCGACACAGTAGCAGACCGGGCAGGCGCTGATGCAGCTGTAGCACTTGATGCAGCGCGAGGTCGCTTCCATGATCTTCTTCAACCGGTCCTTGCCGTCGCCGAGCGCCTCGAAGTCGTGCTTCCGCCACTTCTCGCCGAGCTTGAGCATAGCGCCCTCGACCTTGCCGCGGATGTCGAGGCCCTTGGGGTTTGCCGGCTCGACCGCGAGGATCCCGTTCTTCACGGCACCGGACAGGAGGTTTGCACCCTTCTCGGAGCAGACTTCGACGAAGGTTGCCTTGCCGGCCTTCTCGCCGATGACACCCCAGTTACCGCAGGCGAGGTCTGCCTGGCGGGGGACTTTCATCTTGCACCGGCGGCAGTTGCTGCGCCGGCCGTAGCCGTGCTCCTCGAGCTCGTCGACCGAGATGCCCTTGTGGCCTCCCTCGTACTCGATGATGAACTGGCCCTTGTCGATCTCTTCTTTGTGGACCTTGTCCGGGTCGACGCCGTACTTGTCGGCGATCATCTTCCGGGCGAGAACCGGGCTGACCGAGCCACCGCAGTTGACCCCGATCATGATGACGTTGTCGAGGTTGATCTGCTCGCGCTTGGCCAGTTCGTAGAAGCCCATCGCGTCGCAGCCCTTGACGGTGACACCGATCTTGGAGTCCTGGGCGCCGTCGAGGTACTTCTTGACGAGCTTTGCCATCAGGAGCGTACCGCAGTGGAGGGAGCCGGCGGTGTTCTTGATATCGGCCGCGTTCTTGATGAGGACGGGCTGTGCATCGTAGAGGTCCTTGCCCTTCTGGATCGCGAGGATCGCGTCCACGGTCTTGGACTCGAGCGCGTACTTCCAGAGGGCGCTCACCGCACCGCCGAGCTCGGCGTGCTTCTTGATCTCTGCGTCATTGGTCCATGCGTAGAGCATGTCGCCTTTCTTTGCCATCTTAAGCCTCCGTTATTTTCTCGACTTTGACAGCCGCAGCCGCAAAGCTGAGCGGCAGGGAAACGACTCCCTTCTTTATGTCCGCGGTCACGTCGGCCGCGAGGGTGACGGAACCGTTCTTGCCGGAGACCCTGACCGCGTTGCCGTCCCGGATCCCGAGGGCTGCCGCGTCCTCCTTGTTGATCGCTACGGTCGGCTCGGGCCACTCGCGGACGATCGAGGCCGTGTTGAGGGAGAGGGTCCCGGCGGGCCACTTCGCCGCAACCGCGAACGGGAATTCTGCGCCGGCCGCTTCTGCCGCTGCCTTGTACTCGACTGCCGAGAAGACTGCCTTGCCGTCCTTGGTCGCAAACTTGTCCGCGTAGAGGAAGGCGGTGCCGAACTCGCCGCCCGCTGCCGGCCACTGGATGGCCTCGGGGCGCTCGAGCTTTGCATAGGTGATGCCCGCGTACGCGGGGACCTTCTTTGCGATCTCGCCGAAGACCTGCTCGGCGGTGGTGAATGCGAACTCCTTCTCGTGGCCCATGGCCTTAGCGAGTTCGCAGATGATCGTGCAGTCGGCCTTTGCGCTTCCGACCGGCTCTACGGCCTTGCGCACCCGCTGGACCCTGCGCTCGCTGTTGGTGAACGTGCCGTCGCGCTCGGCGAAGGCTGCAGAGGGGAGGAGGACATGCGCCTTCTCCGCGGTCTCGGTGACGAAGAGGTCCTGGACCACGAGGAAGTCGAGCTTGCCCAGCGCCTCGGCGACATTTGCGCCGGCCGCTGCAATATTCTCGCCCATGACGTACATCGCCTTGATCTTGCCGGCCGCTGCTCCCGCGATCATCGCCGGGACGCCTGCGCCGTTTGCCTCGGGGACGCAGCCCATGTCCATCGCGCCCTGCGCATTGGACTTGCCGCGGAGGAGGCTGACCCCTGCGCCTGCCTTGCCGACGTTGCCGGTGAGGAGCTGGAGGTTTGCGACCGCACGGACGAGGTCGCCGCTGGTCGCGCCGGCGGAAGTGACGACCGCTGCTGCCGGGGCCGCCGCGATGATCTCTGCTGCGGAGGTGACCGCTGCCGCGGAGATCCCGCAGGTCTTGGCAACCGCGTCAGCGCTGCAGGCTGCGCCGGAGACGACTGCCTTGAACTTCTCGAAGTCTTTGGTCTTTCCGGAGATGAAGGCCTTGTTCTCCTTGCCTGCCTTGAGGATCGCGTTTGCGATACCGTTGACGAAGGCAACTTCGGTGCCAGGGTTGATCTGGACGAAGAGATCGGCCTGCTTGGCGGTCGCGGTCATCTTCGCATCGGCGACGATGACCTTCGCGCCGTTGATCCGGGCGATCATGACGCGCCGGCCGGCGAGCGGGTTCTCCTCGAACGGGTTGCTCCCGATGACGAGGACCGCCTTTGCCTCGCCGAGGTCGGGGATGGAGTTGGTCATCGCACCGATACCGTATGCATCGGCAAGGCCTTTGACCGCGTCTGCGTTGCAGCGCCGGCCGCAGTAGTCGATATTGGGGGTCTTGAGCACGGTTGCCGCGAACGCCTTCAGGAGGAAGTTGTCCTCGTTGCAGGCCCGTGCGGAGGCGACCACGCCGATCTCATCGGGCTTGACGCCCTTGAGTTTTGCGGCGATCTCCTTGTATGCGTCTTCCCAGCTTGCCTCGACGAGCTTTCCGTCCTTCCGGATCATGGGGGTCGCGAGCCGCGCCGGGCTGTTGACGAACTCGTGGGACTTGTTGCCGCGGATACAGACCTTGCCTTCGTTGACCGGGTTCCGGTGCCACGGCTGGATGCCGGAGACTTTCCCGTCACGTACGGCAAGGTTGATACCGCACCCGGTCCCGCAGTAGGGGCAGGTGCTTGCTACGTACTTGAAATCCATTGTTCAAACCTCTGTCAAGATCAGATTTACCACGATGGTTATTAAAGGGTAACCATTTTGCAGCGATTTTTGATGATTATCTGTGGGTACGATCGCCACGTTTAATGCAGCCGGGGGAGATTATACGGTAACGGGCGGCAGCGCGCAGGAAGGGTAAATCCGGCCCCTTCGCGTACGTAACCGATCATGAAACCTCCGCTTATCCCCCCGATGGCCTGCGACCTCGTCCAGGCCGCGCTCGCAGCCTGCGACGGCCTCGAGTTCACGGAGCTCGCCCGCTGCCCCGCGTGCGGCGGGGATGTCGCGGGGCACGACATCGTGGAACGGAGGTTTGCAGTGATCCGGGAGGAGGGGAAGGACCGCGTCATCAGGGTAAAGGTGAAGCGGTTCAGCTGTAAGAAGTGCAAAAAACTCTCCCATGCGGACGAGCCCTTTTACCCGGATACCCGGCTCGGCTCCCCGGTCATCGATCTCTGCCGGACGCTCTCGGCGGGCCGGTCGTACTCCCGTGCGGCAACGATCCTGGAAACCATGGGGGTCATCGTGGACCGGACGAGCTGCCTGAAGTACGGCTCGCAGCAGCTGCCGGTTGCCGCGACCGCGGACGTCTTCGGACTGAAGCTTCCGCTATCGGTCCTTGCCATCGACTCGCTCGCCGCCCGTGCCGGCGAGGGGGGTCGCATCAAAGGGGCAGAACTTCTCGTCGCCTGCGGTCTCCCATCCACAGGCCGGGCAGCGCCTGAGGGAGGGCTTCCGGCCAAGGAGAGGGACGAGGGGAACGAAGAGGAATAAGAAGAAGAACGGAAAACCGAGCACCCAGAGTACTGCGGAGAGCCCGAGGGAGCCTGCGAGGAGGGCGAGGGGGAGGAGCCAGGGTTTCATGGGTGTTCTTATCGTACTATCGGTCGTTTTTCTTCAGATACATTACGAGGGTGACCCCCTCTCTCCCCCAGAGGGGGAAGCAGCGAAGATGCTCCGCATCTTCTCGATTTCGCAGGCCTGATGACTGCTCAATCAGCCCAAGGGGGCAAACCCCCTTGACCCCCTTCCCAGACAACAGTTTTTTTACATGAATTTATGTTCATCGCTATGCTCCACGGGGCGAGCCCCGACGAGGCGGCGAGCGCCCGTGGCCCCATCACGATTCAATCGAAAAGATCTGTCAGATCCCCTATAGAGTCGAATCAAGGTTTAAATTCTGACCGGATTATCCTCACCCGAACACCCGGTCCCGGATCGCTATCTCCCGGACCGCAAATGCCGGCAGCGCATCAGCAACCTCCCCCAGCTCGTCCGTGAGGTCGAGCCCTCCGATCTCCCGTGAAAAGAGGGGGGCGCCGATACCGGCGACAATGATGCGGGAAGACCCGGAACCGGACGCGACCGTTGCCGCGCCCACCAGGATCCGCCTCCGCTGTTCCGCCCAGAAGGCAGCTGCGATCTGCAGTGCACCGCGGATGCCGATCTCCCCGGGATCGGCGCAGACGACCCGGGCAAGCCGGCGGAGTGAGGCTTCGACGGTCTTCTCCTTCTTGTCCGGCGTGTCGCAGCTGTACTGGTCGGGCGTGATATGCCCGAGGACGAGGTGGACATCGGCGCTCGTGGCGAAGTACTCGGTGCTGACCGGGGTCTTCACCCCGTCGAGTTCCACGGTGCGGAGGAGGGTGGCCACGTTCGTCCTGAGCATGCCCGTGTAGACGAGGTACCCCATCTGGAGCCGGGCGAGGTCGGTGAGGCCCTTAAGGCCGTCGAACCGGCAGAGCGGGATGATGTCCGAAGTCGTGCTCCCGACATCGAGGAGAACCGCGTCCGGGAACCGGTCCTTCAGGTAATCCGCGGATGCGAGCCAGTTGGCGGCGGCAAGGGCGGGGACTGCGGTGTCATGGAACGCGGCATCGGTCCCGTAGAACCGGGCATCCGGGAAAACCTCCCGGACTGCGGCGACGATGAAGGAGATTCCCTCGTCCTTGCCGGCAAAGCAGTCGGCAAGCTCGCCGCTCATGACTGCCACCGCGTCCTCCCCGCTGCGGGCGTACGGCCGGAGGAGTTCGGTTATCGGCGCACCCTCCCAAAGCGGGCAGTAGTGGATATGGGCGCCATCGTCATCGACGAGCTTCAGGTTCGCCCCGCCGACATCGATCCCGATCATAGTCTCGTGACCCCGCCCCGGGTGTCGAACCGGGCCCGGCCGGTGAGATGCACGGGCCCCGCGGCTTCGCCTTTCGAGGCCGCGATGAGGATATCAGCGATCTCCTCCTGCATGCAGGCCGCGATCCCGACCAGGCTCGTGGTGATCCGGGGGTTGACGTCGACCACGTACACCCGGTCCGCGACGACCACGTCGACCCCGCAGTACCCCTGGCAGCCGAGCACGGTCACCGCCTTTGCCGCGATCCCGGTGATCTCTTCCTCGCGGTCAGGATGGACCGGAGTCTCGCCGCCGAGGTACCGGAAGGAGCCATCGGGATCGATCCGGATCTCCTGCCGGTTGACCGCGAGGGCCAGCGGCGGGTTCCCGGTAAAATACAGGCACGCCTCGCCGGTTACCCGGCTCGCGACCAGGCTGACCGAGAGGTTTTCGCCTTCGATGAACTGCTGGGAGAACTCCTTTTCGCCCGGGGCGGATGCGGAGAGGCGCACCCCGGCCGCACCGCAGCCGGTCACCGGTTTCACCACGCAGTTCCTGCCGGAGCACTCCGCGGGGACCGGGATGCCGTGCTGCGCGAGGATCTTTGCGCTCCTCACCTTGTTTGCGCAGAGCGCCGCGCTGATGAACCCGCAGCCGAGGTTGTGGGTGTGCTGCTCGAGGATCATCGTGTACCGCGAGAGAAGGTGGTCAGGGGCTATGACCAGCCCCATGTCGCACGAGGGTGCGAGCCGTTCGATCTCCGCGCCGAATTCCCCGGTTCCCGAATGGACGACCTCATGCCCGCAGCGCGTGAAGCTGGCCGTCAGGACCGAGAGCATGGCGGCGCCTTCCGGAGCGAGCGCGGGATCGTTTGCCGTGGTGTACTCGGCGAGGAGGATCTTCATCGTAATCCTGTTCGCACGCAAAGAAAATTACCCTATCCGATCCGAGACCTTTTAGTGGGCCGGAGTCCATACGGTGAATGACATGAAGCCATCGGTCCTGCTGACGAATGATGACGGGGTGAGCTCCATCGGGCTCTGGGCTGCGTACGAGGCGATCGCACCCATCGCGGATATTACGGTCGTTGCGCCGGCCACCCAGCAGAGCGCGGTCGGCAGGTCGATCTCGATCTTCGAGCCCCTCCGGGCGAACAAAATCCTGCACAACGGCGTACCGGCATGGTCGGTGGCGGGCAAGCCGACCGACGCGGTTATCATCGGCCTCTATGCGCTGAAACTCGCGCCCGCGCTCGTCGTCTCCGGGATTAACATCGGGGAGAACCTCTCGTTCGAGTCGATCATGACTTCCGGTACGGTCGGCGCCGCCCTTGAAGCTTCGAACCAGGGGACGAAGGGGATCGCCTTCTCGCTCCAGGTGGAGGACCAGGGGGACAAGTTCGACGACCCCCGGCACCACGGGCAGAGCTTCGACGAGGCTAAAAAAGTCGTAAGGGACGTCGTGGAGCGCGTGCTTGCCGGCGGGGTCCCCCCGCGGGCGGATGTCATCAATGTCAACATCCCCTCGAAGGTCCGGGGCGGGTACGAGATTACCCGCCTCGCCCGGAAACTCTTCCATACCGGGGTCGAGAAGCGCCACGATCCCCGCGGCCGCCCCTATTACTGGATCAACGGGCCCCTGCTCGAGGACGGCGATGACGGGACGGACGTCCACGCCATCCGGAAGGGTAACGTCTCCGTCACCCCCCTCACGCTCGACTGCACCGCGTACGGGGCTGATGAGGACACGAGGAGGATATTCCTGGGGTAATCGGGCTGCCTGCCCGGGCATCGGGGATTAAAAAAGAATCCGACGGAATTTCTCCCGCCCCTTTCTGGCTGAACCTGATCCCTCGGTGAAGGCAGGGAGCCATCCTGATTTTGTAAGAGTTTTTTCCGGTGTAAAATTCCCCGTCTTAATTACACCACGTTTAATTATCCCTGCACCGAAATGTAATCGATCACATGGAAGCGCAGGCAGCGGAACTCGCAGCGGCAAAGCGCCGGGCCGGATACGAGGCGGCGGACATGGTCGCGGACGGGAGCGTCATCGGGCTCGGGACCGGTTCGACCGTTTTTTTCATGATCGAACATCTCTCATCACGGGTCCGCGAGGGCCTTGACGTCCGGGGCATCCCCACGTCGTACCAGACCGCGATCCGGGCGCGGGAGTACGGTATTCCTTTGACAACGCTCGACGATTGTCCGGTAATCGATATCGCGATCGACGGAGCCGACCAGGTCGACCCGGGGCTCCGGCTCATCAAGGGACGCGGGGCGGCACACACCCGTGAGAAGTGCGTGGCTGCAGCTGCGATGAAGTTTTTGGTGGTCGTGGACGAGGCAA
>DASPUR010000200.1:0-19164 GCA_035622795.1 Methanoregula sp.
ACGACGTTTATGTCCGGCACTACGGTGGCCGGTACATCCTCCGGATCGAGGACACGGACCCTAAAAGGGTCGATCCCGATGCCTATGGGATGGTGAAGGAGGATATCGACTGGATGGGGCTCGGGATCACCGAAACGGTCACCCAGAGCGACCGTCTTCCCCTGTACTACGATCTCTGCGAAGAGCTCATCCGGAAAGGAGGAGCATATGTCTGCACCTGCGAAAACGAGCATTTCAAGGAGCTCAAGCAGAACAAGACAGCATGCCCGCACCGGGACCAGACGGTGGAGACGAACCTCTCGCTCTGGAAGAAGATGCTCGATCATGGGTTTAAGGAAGGCGAGGTATCGGTCCGGATCAGGACCGACCTTTGCCATCCCGATCCCGCGATGCGCGACTTCCCGGCATTCAGGACGCTTGACGCTCCTCCCCACCCCCGGGTGAAGGCGCATGTCTATCCCCTTATGAATTTCTCCGTGGTTGCCGATGACCATCTTCTCGGGGTCACGCACGTCATTCGCGGGAAAGACCATATCGCGAACACCCGTCGCCAGCGGTTCATCTATGATCATTTCGGATGGAAGGTTCCCGTCTACCGGCATTACGGCAGGATGGGGATCGAGGGGGTAGTACTCTCGACATCGCAGATGAGGAAGGGGATTCAGGAGGGCATCTACACCGGATGGGACGACATCCGGCTCGGGACCCTCCGTGCCCTGGCCCGCCGGGGGATCTCCCCGGAGGCGGTGAAGAATGCGATGATCGCGATTGGTATCGGAGAGGTAGACATCTCGTTCTCCTGGGACAACCTGTATGCCGAGAACCGGAAGCTGGTCGATCCCACGGCGAACCGGTATTTCTTCGTCCCGGACCCCGTCGTCGCACTCATCAGCGGGGCACCCTGTCATACCGCTCATGCGCTGCTTCACCCGGGTGATCCGGGCAGGGGCACCCGGTCGCTGGAATTCACCGGGACGGCGCTCATCCCGGGGAGCGAGGTCAGTCCCGGTACGACGATGATCCGGCTCAAGGACCTCTTCAACGTGAAGATAGCGTGGGAGGAGGAAACGCCCTCGTTCTCCTACGGGGGCGACTCGCTTGCGGACGCCCGGGCGGCAAAGGCCCGTATCGTCCAGTGGCTGCCCGGGGAAGGGGCGGTTCCGTGCACCCTGGTGACCCAGGATGGCGATGTGCGGGGTTATTGTGAACCGCAGGTCAGGAACGAGCTTGGAAAGGTAGTGCAGTTTGAACGCGTCTGTTTCTCGAGGATCGATTCCGCAGGAGAGGATGGAATCACGGCGTATTTCACGCACAAGTGAACCGGCAGGAGGATGTCAGCAATATTTATCGCAGGAGAAAAGAATAAATATTGACCGGCATCCGGGAAAACCGGGGGATTAGTTCGTGACCGACTACCAGAAATACACCGATGAGATCCCGAGCCTGGAAGACATCCAGCGCTGGGTAGCGGGATACCCGAATGAAGAACAGCTCATCGAGATTATTTCACGTTCCTATGATTATATCCACAATCTCCCGCTCAAGGGAATTCACGAGGAATATTGCAAAGACGATGAGTGTGCCCTCGAATAAAAAAACCCTGCCCCGGAAGCTGCGTTCTTTTGAATGATTTTTGTGAACACCGAATGAATCGGGCCGGAACACCTTAAAACAGCCCGGAAACGGCCGGTGCGTCGTGTGCTGCAAAACCGGAATCCTTTATCGGGAGTCTAATCGGTCCGTATCAGCTGCGAAACGGCAACCAGCCAGGTTTTTTTGGCCTCTTCCCGGTCAAGCCCCATCTTGATGTCCGTGAGCAGCCCGTTGATCAATGCATCGCAGGCGAGGGCAAGTACCCGGGTGTCGAGGTTTGGAGAAACCATGCCCCGTTTCTGCTGGCCCGCGATAAACTGTTCGATAACCCGGAGGTCCTCGGCCCGGTCCCGGACAAGCAGGTCACGGATCCCGGAGTTGTGAGCCGACAGAAGCATCAGCTCGGCGTACATGCCGTTGAACTGGGGTACGTATTTCACCAGCGAATCGAAGAGTGCAGCGCTGCCATCGAGAAGGTCGCCGCTGGCATAGGACCGGTCCAGTATACCGGCAAGTTCTTCCCGGCCATGCTCTGCGACAGCGGCATAGAGATCTTCTTTTCCGGGAAAGTACTGGTAAAGTGCCGGTTTGGTTACACCGAGACGCTCGGCGATCTCCCCCATGGTGGTCCCATGGTACCCTTTGTTCAGGAAGAGCGCGTACGCCTCACCTACAATCTTCTTGCAGACCTCATCCCGGTATTCCGTGAGAATGCGTGGCATTAAGGTACCTTTTGCGCGGGGGCTGAAGGAAACCCGTCCCCGGGCATCTTACTCCCTGTCATAATAACTTACCAATGGTAAGTTTAATAACTTTGGGTAATCCACCTTGAATAACACACTTCCGGTCGATTACCGGTCAGGGAAGTTCATGATGATCAACCAAATCTCTCCCCCAGGGCACATGAAGGGCCGTTCACGATCACCCGTGCCGATCAGGACATTGGCCGTCCTCCTTGCGATCGGGTTCAGCCTGATTCTTTTTTCGGCAGTCCCGGCATCGGCAGATGGTGTCCCTACCGTGACCATCACCGACTATAAGGTAAATCCATCCGTGCTTATGCCCGGCAGCTTCGGGACCATCACCATCACGGTCAAGAATACCGCCACGAGCGCTTCGGTCAGCCAGAAATCCGGGCAGCTGACAACCGGTGACTATGCGACCGTTACGACGACCGACATCAATGTCAATATCGAAAACATCCATCTTGAGGGGCACGGGATCACAGTCCTGACCCAGGATTTCAACCGGGTGGGCGAACTCGGCCCCGGCCAGTCAATTCCCATCACGTTCTCGATAGAGACCCCGGACAAAAGCGGCTTGTACTATCCTGAGGTCTGGATAGATACCAGCGGCGGTACGAGCACGAAATACCCGATCCCGGTCAATGTCAATACTGCGGTCGGCATCCAGAAACAGGCAGTCCTGATCCTGGGCAGCGCCCTCACGGGCAGCGTCAACCCGGGTGACGACATTCCCGCGACCCTTACCCTGACCAACGCGGGCCAGATCCTCGCGGACGACGTTACCCTGAAAATTACCAACGTGAGCACGGACGTTGCCCCCCGGGATACCGATACGTACCAGATCGGGACCCTCAATGCGGGTGAGCAGAAAATCGTGGACATTGTCCTCCTCTCGGATAAACAGGCGAACCCCGGGCTTATCCGGGTTCCGGTAACGATCAATTACACTACGATTGACGGCACACCGGTTACCCAGGCAACCAGTATTGATCTGGTCCTTAAAGGGAAGGCTGAACTGGGCTTCGTATCGGTAGATACCAACCCTTCCCGGCTCGTAGAGAACACTCCGTACGACCTTACCATACGCATCGAGAATACCGGTACCGGGGATGCCAAACAGGTGTCAGCGGTTGTGGACCTCCCGGTCGAGGGAACGAGACAGGCTTTCATCGGGAAGATAAAGCCGGGCAACGATGCCCCTGCAATCTTCCTGCTCGAAGGGATGAAAGGTGGCAATTACCCGTACAACCTGACCATCTCCTACACCGATGATATGGGTGTCCATAACCTCACCCGGCAGATGAACCTGCGGGTACCTCCGGGTGACAATTCCGGGAATGTAATCCTCGGGCTCATTATCCTCTGTGTCATCGGCTTCCTCGCGTACCGGTACTGGTACATCCCGAAAGTCAATGGCGATGGGAAGTTCCCATGGGACAAAAAGAACTGAAAGTCGCGTTCCTGCTCGCTCTCCGGTCGCTCCAGCGGGGAAGCAGGTCGAGCGTGATCCTGACGGTCCTCATCGTCGGGATGTGCTTCACCAACATGATCTTCCTGCCGGCCCTCTTCAACGGGATCGGCCAGAGCATCACGAAGCAGGTAGTGGACTACGAGGTCGGGAACGTGCTCGTCAGCCCCAAGTCCGGGGACCAGTACGTCACCGACATGAAAGCGACGCTCGATCTCATCAACGGGATGCCGGGGGTGGAACGTGCCACCCCCCATTTCACCAAAGGGGCGACCCTCACGTACCGGCAGCGCATTCTGGGAGTCTCAGTGCGGTCGATCTCTCCCAATGACGAGAAACTCGTCTCTCCGCTCTATACCAAAATGATCGCCGGCAGTTACCTTGGCGAGGACGATACCGGAGAAGTGATCATCGGGAAGCCGGTTGCGGGTGATCCATCGATCCGGGAGGAAGACGAGTACCAGCCCTCGCTCGGCGGAGTGAGGGTCGGTGATTCGATCACGATCGATTATGGCAACGGCTATGTCAAGGACTACCGGGTGAAGGGGATCTATTTCACCGGCTGGAGCCAGGCCGACAGCGCAGTGTATGTAACCTCGACGGATATGGCACTGGTGGATCCAAAAGCGGTGGATAATGCGGATGATATTACCGTCAAGGTAAAACCCGGCTATTCCGAGACGTTCGTAAAGGACGAGCTGATCCAGTACGGGGTGACTCCCAAGGTCCAGACGACAGCAGACCTCCTCGCAAAAAGCATGGGGCGGGCTCTCCAGAGTTTCGAGATCATCAACCTGGTATCCCTGATCGTCAGCATCATCATTACGACCGTCGTCCTCTTCATCGTTATCACCATCAAGACCATCAACAGCCGCAAGCAGATCGGGATCCTCAAGGCCATCGGCGTGGACAAGGAAGTAATCATGCATAACTACGGCTTCCAGGTCATCATCCTCGCCATTCTCGGCATCATCCTCGGCGTTATCCTCACATCGATGCTCGCGGTGTACATGGCAGTGCACCCGATCGTGACTCCCGAATGGTCCGCAACACTCTACCTGACTCCGATGGATCTCGTCGTGAACTCCCTCATCCTCTTCATCGCCGCTATTATCGCCGGGTATGTCCCCGCCTACCAGGTCTCGCGCGAGGATATACAGACCGCCATGAGGGCCTGATACCATGATCGTGATCGAAAACCTGCGGAAGATCTATCGCATGGGAAACGTCGAAGTCAGGGCGCTCGACGGGGTGACGATCGGGATTGAGAAAGGCGAGTTCCTCGGGATCACCGGAGCAAGCGGGAGCGGAAAGACAACACTCCTGCACATGCTCGGCCTTCTCGACGAGCCAACCTCCGGCACCATCGAGATCGACGGGATGGATATCTCTGTCCTCACCGATTACGAGAAGACCATGTTCCGGCTCTACAAGCTGGGGTACGTCTTCCAGGACTACGCTCTTGTCCCCGATCTCACCGTCTTTGAGAATGTCTCCCTTCCGGCGATGCTCCGGAAAGACCGCACCGAAGAACAGCTCAAATCAGATACCTGTACAATCCTGCAACGGATCGGCATGTACGACCGGCGGGACCACCTTCCCCGGGAACTCTCGGGCGGCCAGCAGCAGCGTGTCTCGATTGCCCGGGCCATGGTGAACAAGCCCGACATCCTCTTTGCTGACGAGCCGTGTGCCAACCTCGATTCCGAGAATTCCCGGATGGTCCTCGATCTTTTCAGGGAGATCAATGAAGAGATGCAGCAGACCATCGTCATGGTCTCGCACGAGGACTGGCACAAAGACTATTTCCATCGGATCGTCCGGCTGAAAGACGGAACGGTGGTCAGCGACGCGAAGAACGAAAGACCCGGCATGTCCTCTCCTCCGAAAACCTAGTTATATTTTAACAGTAACCGGTACAGAGGAACCGGCTGCCGGATCCTGCCCCCCATGGAAACCATCCCCGTCGAAAAGATCATCCGGTCCCGACGCCGGACCATCTCCCTTGAAGTTACCCGTGACGCAACACTGGTAGTCCGGGCGCCCGTGAGGGCCCCTGCTGCTTACATCGAAGAGATGATCCGGGAGAAACGCTCGTGGATCCTCCGCAAGATGGAGGAGATGCGAAGGAGGCCGGTACCGGCAGCTCATGAATATGCAGAGGGGGAACTATTTCTCTATCACGGCAGGTCGTATCCGCTCACCTTCACCGATGACGGGAGCGGAACTATCGACCGGCGGGACCGCCTGTATGTTCCCCGGGCCCTCCGGCTGAATATACGGAGCCATATCCGCCGCTGGTACACGGAAGAGGCAGCAAAAGAGATCCGTGGCCGGTGCATGTGGTTCTCGATGACCACCGGCATCGTTCCTTCCTCGGTCCGTATCACCGACGCCCGGCAGCGCTGGGGGTCATGCACCCATGCGCACGGGCTCAATTTCAGCTGGCGGTTGATCCAGGCCCCGCCGGAGATCATCGATTACGTGGTCGTTCACGAGCTTGCCCATATCAGGCATCCGGACCATTCGAAGAGTTTCTGGAACCATGTCCGCGATATCATGCCCGATTATACGCGGCGGCGGGAATGGCTCCGGGAAAATGAGCACCTGCTGAGGATCTAAAACAGTTCCTTTGCGATCCTCCAGCCTTGCGCCCGCGATCATATGCCTGAAAGGGCAATGGAGACTGCGTAGACCAGCATCGCAACGTGGAAGCACGGAAGTACGTGGAGGGCCGAATCCGGCGTCTTTTTTCGGAGGATAACGGTGTTCGCGTACAGGATCAGGACGAGACCTGCGAGGATGCCTGCCGTTCCGGGCAATCCCAGCCGCACCATAAAGAATACTGCCGCAAGCGCGTGAAGGGCACTGAACCCCGCTATCCACCAGGCAGTCCGATCGATCCCGTAGAGCACCGGGATGGTCTTCATCCCCCGGGCCTCATCGTTCCTGATATCGATGAGATCGTTGGCCCCGAGATGAGCAAGGGCAAACGGGAAGAAGAAGAGGAAATACAAAACTGCCGTACTATCGGGTATCCCCGCGACCAGGTAGCCCGCGACCGGAAAGAGTGCGAAGTCCGTCCTGCCGATCAGCTGGGCGAAGGGGAATGACTGGCTGCGTTTCTCTTCCTGGTAAAAGATCTCGATGGTGAACGCGTACAGCATGATCAGCAGGACATAGACGGAGTGCGGCCGGGGGAGCGTCAGGATCAGGACCGCGGCGATTGCGGCGAACAGGACAAATATCCCAAGAGCATGCGATGCCGGGACGAGGCCTTCGGGGATCGGCCGGGTCCCGAACGGACGCCAGTACTTCGTCAGCCTGTCCTTTTCGATATCCCTGCGATCGAACTCGCGGTCAACATAATCATTGAGTACGAAGCCGGCCTCGAAACCGAAGAACCCGATCAGGGCGACCCGGGCCAGGCCGGCCCAGGTGAAGCCGCCGTAGATCCCTGTCGCAAGGACATAGCCGGAAGCGAAAAGGACAGGCCAGGCAAAGAAGAACCGGAGGCGCAAAAGATCCGCGTATGCCCGGAGCCTGGGGTGCATCCCGGTGATCTGGTTTTTACGTGATAATACGTTCTTTGGTCCGGGGTAAAATCCATGACTGGCGGAAGAGAGAGGGTGCCCGGCGATGAGGCTCCCTAACCGGGTAAATCCATTAAAGTCCGGTAAATTTCAAAAGACTATAAATCCGCTGCCATCGATTACCAATCCAGTGGTTTCATGACAGAACCGGAAATGGTGCCAGAGAAGGCAGGCTCTCCCGAAGCGATGGTAATGTACGTCTACCCCTGGTGGCTCATCCTCCTGTGGGGGCTACTCTCCATTATCACCGGCCTTATGTTTCTCGGGTCCCCTGTTGTCACTACGGAATTTCTCATCCTGCTGCTCGGGGCCTACTGGCTCATCGGCGGGTTTTTCACCATCGGCAGCCTTGCGGTTGACCGGACCCATGCCGGCTGGAAGATTTTCCTGTCCGGGATCAACATCATCGCGGGCATTCTGATCCTCGCGTTCCCGCTCTTCAGTACGGTCTTTGCCCTCGCCCTCTTTGTAATCTTTATCGGTATGTGGGGGTGCTTCATCGGTGTCGCACACCTCTTCAAGGCGTTCCGGAAGCGGGATGTGGGTTCCGGCGTGCTCGGGGCAATAAGCCTTGTATTCGGGATCCTGCTCCTCGCCAACCCGCTCGTGACAGCTGCAACCCTCCCGTTCATCATAGGGATCTTTGCCATTGCCGGCGGAGTCGCAGCGGTTGTTGCATCGCTCGGGATTAAAAAAGCGATGTGTTCCCCGTCGTAGTTCTGATCCACCGGGTGTTCCTGCCCGGATCCCCTGTTTTTCACCCATCCATCTTTCAGACCCCCTCGGTTTACGGCGTTCTCCCGGGACAGGTCTGCGGGGCGTACCGGAGAGGATTTAATATTTTGCAATAATGTTCATCTAAGGAGACCGGACACTTCGATGGACACCGAAGAAAGCGGATCGCTTGCCACGTACCTCGCCTCATTCAGAAACCCCGAAGGCCGCGAGACGGTCGTCGACGAGCTGGTACTGGGACAGCAGACGGTCCCGCGCTTCATCAACGAATTCTGGACCTCGCGCCAGCGCCAGGCGTCCTCGATCCACGAAGTCTCGTACCGGGCCTGTTTCAAGCCTCAGCTCCCCCGGTTTTTCATCGATGCACTTACCGGTAAAGGCGAGATTGTCTACGACCCGTTCTCCGGCAGGGGGACCACCGTGATCGAGGCCGGGCTTGCCGGTCGCAATGTCATCGCAAACGATGCAAACCCCCTCTCCCGGATCATCACCGAACCCCGGTTTTTCCCCCCGGATTCTGCGGATGTGGTAAAACGGCTCGCGACGATCCCCCGCGAAGGGCCGGGTGCCGAGATCGATCTCTCGATGTTCTACCACCCCGGTACCGAGCAGGAGATCGTGGCGATCAGGGATTACCTGGCGAAACGGCGCTCGATCCTCCGGGATGATCATATCGACCGGTGGATAGCCATGATCGCCACGAACCGGCTCACCGGCCACTCTTCCGGGTTCTTTTCGGTGTATACCCTTCCCCCGAACCAGGCAGTCTCGCCCAGGAGCCAGGAACGGATCAACCGGAAACGGCTGCAGGCCCCTGAATACCGGGACACGCACCGGATCATCGAGGCCAAGACAAAGAGCCTGCTCCGCACCATCAGTCCCGACTGCCGGAAGAAACTGGTGCGGGCGGGGAAGAATGCCCGGTTCCTCACCGGTGACGCCCGGTCCACGCCCGGGATCCCGGATAATACCGTCCGGCTGACGGTAACCTCCCCGCCATTCCTCGACATCGTCCAGTACCGGGAGGACAACTGGCTCCGGTGCTGGTTCAACGGACTCGACGGGGCCGCGATCGGGAACGGGATAACCATGAGCCGGACCCTTGGAGGGTGGATGGAGGTGATGGGCGATGTGTTCCGGGAACTGTTCCGGATAACCTGTCCCGGGGGATACGTCGCTTTCGAGGTGGGGGAGGTCAGGAAACAGACGATCCGCCTCGAGGAACATGTCGTCCCGCTCGGGGTCGGTGCCGGGTTTTCCGCAGTTGCAATCGTTATCAACCAGCAGGCATTCACCAAGACCTCGAATATCTGGGGTATCGGGAATATGGTGCACGGGACCAACACGAACCGGATCGTAATCTTCCGGAAAACTGAATAACCGTCCCTCTCGTTGAAGCCGGCCGCATAGCGTACGGGTCTGCAGGACTCTTCGTAACGGATCGGGCGAGGCCCTGAACGGACCGCCCACGGCAGGACGAGCCGGCCGCACCTGCACTCCCGATTGAAAAAAAGCGCTTTTTAAGTATCCCGGCATCCAACGTGTACACATGGTCACCCGTATCAGGCGGTACGCGCAGATAGTGGATGTTCTGGGCAAGTACGGCTTCTCCATCGGGCTCGAGAAACTCTTCCCGGGGAGAGCTGGTTTCCGGCTGCCAACAGCCGGAAAAGCCCCCGAGACTTCCACGGTCTACGAGCGGATGCGGCTTGCCCTCGAGGAGCTCGGCCCGACGTTTGTCAAGTTCGGGCAGATCATGAGTACGAGGACCGAACTCCTCCCCCCGGAACTGGTCGAGCAGCTCAAGAAGCTGCAGGACCATGCAAAACCGCTGCCGTTCTCGGAAGTCCGGCGGGTACTCGAAGAGACCTGCCCCAACCTCGACGACTGGTTCTGCGAGATCGACGAGATCCCGGTGGCATCGGCGTCCATTGCGCAGGTCCACTCAGCGGTGCTCCGGGACGGGACCAGGGTGGCGCTCAAGGTCCAGAGGCCCGGCATATCCGAGATAATCGAAACGGATATCCAGATCCTCCAGTCGATGGCGGAGCGGATAGAGACGGTCTTCCCCGAGGTCAGGGTCTACAACCCCGTCGGGATGGTCGAAGACTTCGCCCAGCAGATCGTAAAGGAACTCGATTTCACCCGGGATGCCCGGAATATCGACCGGATGACCCGGAACTTCCGTGACGAACCCGGGATCCGGTTCCCCAAAATCTTCTGGGAGTTCTCCTCAGCCAACGTCCTCGTGATGGACTATATCGAGGGTGTCAGGATCGATGATCCCGAGGCGATCCGCGCAATGGGGTTCGATCCTCACGAGATCGGGGTAAGGGGGTTCCGTGCGTACCTCAAGATGATCTTCGAGGACGGGTTCTTCCACGGGGATCCCCACCCGGGGAACCTTCTCGTGACGAAGGAAGGGGATATCGTCTTCCTCGACTTCGGGATAGTCGGGATCCTCCGGCCGGAGAAACGCCAGCTCTTCATCAACCTCCTCTTTGCTCTGGTCAACGACGATATCGAGCTGATGCTCAGGTCCCTGGAAGGGTTCGGGATCGTCATCGCCGAGCAGGACCGGGACGAGCTCCGGGACGACCTCTATATCATGATGCATGACTTCAGCAGCGGCGAGGAGGAGGGAGTCTCCCAGTTCAACTTCAGGCTCGTCGTCACCGAGCTGACCGATTCGATGCGGAGGCACCGGCTCAAGGTGCCGATGAACCTCATGCTCCTCCTGAAAGTCTTCATCATGGTCCTCGATATCGGTGTCCAGCTCGACCCGAAGTTCAACTTCGGGAAGGAGACCCAGCCGTACCTCATCAAACTCGCCGATACCAACAACCTCTCGGCTGCATACGTCAAGCGGGCATCGACGTCGCTTCTCGAAGCTGTCGATGCCGCCCTCGACCTCCCCCGGAACGTGAACCTGATGCTCCGCCGGCTTTCCACCGGCACGTTCAAGCTCGAGATCGTGGACACCGATCTCCAGAAACTCCAGATGGCGCTCGACAAGGCCGCCGATAAGCTCATGATCGGCCTCGTCGTCGCATCCCTTGTCGTTGGATCATCCCTCGTCCTCTGGGCCTCGCCGCTCACCCTGCCAAAAGAGATCTCCTATCTCGCGATCCTTGGTTACACTGCAGCGGTCCTTTGCGGGTTCTATGCGATCTACCACGTCATATTCCTGAAGTTCAGGCTCGAACGATAGTTTTTTTTATTAAAGATACCGGTTGAGGATGCTCCACCGTTCGGCCTTCTGCGCGACGGAGTATCGGGTATTTGCGGGACTTGTCGACGGGAGGATCTCCGACCGGACCGAACCGCAAATCTCCAGCTCGTGGAAATACCGGCCGGCGGTGCTGCCGTTCAGGGCAATACATTCCAGCGACGGGAACTGCGAAACAAATCCCCCGATATCGTTGAACCGGGGTTTCCGGATACGGTCGTCCGAACTCCCGACCCTGCAGCAGGAACCGACGACGTCCCAGAGCGCGATTCCCCGGGCCGCAAGCGCATGCAGTTTCCGCTCATAGGGAAGATCCATGCCGACGGAAAAAAGGAGCGAGGCGATCCGCCAGAAATGATTCCGCGGGTTTGCATAGTACTCCCCTCTGACCAGTGACGTGGCGCTCGGGAAACTTCCGAGAATCAGGACCCGGGGAGTAGTGCCGTGGACCGGCAGGAGGCCGGTCATCCGCCGGCAGGGAGAGGAGCGGACGGGCGACGGGTTTAAAGAAGCGCCCGGCATGGATCTTACGGGCCCGCCGGCTTGAAAAAGAGATTGCAGTGGCAGTGCCCCTGGCGGGTTATCTCGTCCCGGTGATAGATGCAGGGGCATTCGATTGCCCGATCCTTCTCTTCATCGCCGCTCCGGATCCGGCAGGGGCAGTAGGGTCTTCCGAACTTCGATTTGGTTTTCACCAGGCCCCGGATTACGTTTGCTGCCTGTTTTGCATCAGGGTTGATCTCGAGCCCGTGTTTCCGCGCGTACGCCTTTGCCCACTTGAGCATCTCCGCTTCCGATTCCTGTTCCTCAATTTTATTCTCGGTCATGCGATTATCGAAACTCCCTCGTGTCAATGATCAGAGATAATGTACTGCCCCGGTATTTTTAGTCTGCCGCATTCTGCCCCGGCCCGCGAAAACGGTTTTGACATGAATTCCTGCCATGGAGAATTTTCTTCAGGACGCAGGCCCGCATTCCGATTACAATCCTCCCGAAGAGCAGATTCCGCTATCAGACGTTACCGCCGCTGTATCTTACTTTTTCCTTTTCGGGCCCCCCTTCGGTTTTGCCGCCCCGGTAATCCTACGGGCGACGCGGTTGTACGTTTTCAGCACGTCCCCTTTTTCGAACCGGTACACGTCCTTATCCAGGGATTCACCGGTCTTTTTGTCCCAGAGACGCATCGAGTCCATGCTGATCTCGTCGCCGAGGCAGATGGCTTTCCCGAGCCGGCCGAACTCGATCTTGAAGTCCACGAGCGTGATCCCGTCGGACGCGAGCAGCTCCGAGAGGAGGGTGTTGATCCGGAGAGCGGTTTTTTTCATCGTCTTAAGTTCCTGCGGGGTCGCGATCTTCAGCGCGACGATCAGGTCGTCGTTGAGCATGGGGTCGTGCCGGGAGTCGTCCTTGTAATCGATCACGATGACCGGCGGTTCGAGCTTCGTCCCCTCTTTGAACGGGAGGTTCCTGACAATAGAACCCGCCGCGATGTTGCGAACGATCACTTCGAGCGGGATCATCGCAAGCTGTTTCACGACCATGCGGCGGGGATCGGGCATTTCCAGGAAATGCGTTTTCACGCCGTTGTTTGCGAGATATTCGAAGAGGAAAGCCGAGACCCCGGCATTATAACTCCCTTTCTTACTGAGTACATCCTTCTTCCCCCCGTCGAACGCAGTGATATCATCGCGGAATTCGACGATGAGCTGTCCTTTCTTGTCGGAGAGGTAGACCGATTTTGCTTTTCCTGCATACAGGAGTTTTCCCTGTTTCACGAGTAACTGCTCCTTGCCGTAAGTGTTTGTACGAGCCGGTTTATTAGGGGTTGCAAATCCGGATCATACCACCCGCGGTCAATGAACCGCGGGTAGATACAGAGGCGTTCCCGGAGCAGGGAATCCCCGGCGATCCTGCCGAGCTTATCGATTTCCGGCCACGGGTGCTCCGGGTTGATGTAATCTATGGTGACCGGTGAGACGCCCCCGAGGTCGTCGACCCCGCAGGAGATAAGCTTCGTGGCATCGGTGAGGTTGGGCGGGATCTGGATGGCGATCTCGTCCTGCAGGATCTCCCGCGCGAGCCGGATCGTCTCACAGATCTCGCCGGTGCCCGGGACCGGGTGGCCCGCCATGGGAGTACCGGGTTTCGGGCAGAAGTTCTGGATAATGACTTCCTGGATATGGCCGAACCGCCGGTGGAGATCGCGGATTGCGGCAAGCGACTCCTCCCGGTCATCCATCGTCTCACCGATCCCGAGGAGGAGGCCGGTCGTAAACGGGATCTTCAGCCTGCCCGCATCCTCCATCATCGCGAGCCTCACGGCCGGATCCTTTCCCCTCGAACCTGCGTGGGCCGGAATCTCCGCAGTGGTCTCGAGCATGAGGCCCATGCTCGCGTTCACCTTCCGGAGCCGTCCGAGTTCGTCGTAGCTGAGAATCCCGGCATTGGTGTGCGGGAGTATCCCGTACGCAATGCTCTTCCTGCACATCGCCTCGCAGTACTCGATGATCGTGGAATAGCCGGCCTGGCGCAGGTGATCGCTGAAACCCGGTTCTTCCTCAGGCCGCTCCCCGAAGGTGAAGAGCGCTTCCGTGCACCCGAGAGCAGAACCCCGCGACAGGATCGTTTCCACATCCGCCTGCGGCATCAGGCACCCTTCTCCCACCGGGGTACGGAAGGAACAGTAGCCGCACCGGTTGCGGCAGACGGTAGTGAGCGGCAGGAACACGTTCCGGGAGAAGGTGAGGGTCCGCTGCTGCATAAAAAAAGATAAAACTCCCTTCTATTGAAACCTATCCGACTGCAGGGGGATTATGCGGTGGATAACAGGTATTATTCACCCGCGGGTACCAGTATTTTACCGGGAAAACGAGGGGATCTTTGCGATGACGGGAGCGGACGATACGGGCGAAGAGCGGCAGACGATCACGATCCTCCTTTTTACCAATAATCCGGAGTCCGGCTGCATCCCTTCCCGTGAGCCCGGGGTTTCCTGCCCGGTGCCGGTCCGCGTGATCCTGAGGCATCCCGTGCCGGAAACCGTTGAACGGATCGACCGGCAGGCAGCCGAGGCGGTTGTGGTTCTCTCGGAAGGCGATGCACGCGAAGGCCTGCCGCTCCTGCGCAACCTGCGGGGCAGCGGGGACAGCATCCCGTTCCTTCTTGCTGCTGTCCGGGGAGACCCTCTTGTCGCGCACGAAGCCCTCCTGCAGGGTGGCGACTATCGGATCCTGCCAGGTGCAACCGGCTACTGTTGGGAAGATCTCTGTCTCCTCGCAACGGCTGCAGTTGAGACGAGGAGAGCCCACGAGTCGCTTGCAATGCTGAACCGGAAACTGGCGCTCGTGGGGAGCGTCACGAGGCACGATGTCCTCAATCAGCTGACCGCCATCACCGGCTACACCGAGCTCCTCGGGATGATGATCCAGGACGAGAAACTCCTCTCGTACCTCGGGAAGTCACGATCCGCCATCGACAAGATACGGCGGCAGTTCCAGTTTGCAAAAGACTACCAGAATATCGGGGTCGGGGCGCCCCGCTGGCAGATGGTCGCCAGGGTCGTGAGCAGGATGAATGACGACTTCGACCTCGCGGACGTGAACGTCCTGGTCACGACCGGCGCGACAACGCTCTATGCCGATCCGCTCTTCGAGAAGGTAATCTACAACCTGTTCGACAATGCGCTTCGCCACGGGGGAAAAGTCACCCGGATCGCCGTCTCGTTTCACGAGGATCCGGAAGGCGGGGTCCTTATCGTGGAAGACGACGGCGTGGGGATTCCCGCCGGTGAGAAAGAGAAGATCTTCGAGCGGGGGTACGGGAAGAATACCGGCTGGGGTCTCTTCCTCGTCCGGGAGATCCTTGCCATAACCGGTATGACCATCGCGGAGACCGGCGCCCCGGGCAAGGGTGCGCGGTTCGAGATCCGCATTCCCCCCGGCACGTATGCCTCCGGGGGAATCGAGCCGGAAACGCCGGCCTGACGGGCAGGGGACGACAACCCGGCGCGCAAATCCCTCTCATTTTTAAAGTCTCCGAATAAAAAAGTATGAAATGTGTCCCTACGCACTCATCCCCTTCAAACCCGCCAACCCGAAGACCCGTCTCTCCGGAATCCTCGACCAGAATGAGCGCGAGGCGCTTGCCCGCGCGATGCTCGAGGACGTGGTCTTTGCCGTACGGGATGCGAACTGCTCGCCCGTCATCATTGCCACGGAGCTGTACGACAGCGAGGATGTTCAGATCACCATCGAGAACGCGGACCTGAACGCAAGCCTCAATTCCCTCCTGCCTGACACCGTGGGCCCGGCCTTCATCATCATGGCCGATCTCCCCCTCGCGGACGCAGATTCGATCAAACGTATTATCGCAACGACCAAAGACGTAGCGTTCGTCCCCGGGCGGGGAGGAGGGACAAACGTCATCTTCATGCGTGAACCGAAGCGTTTCCACGTCGATTATTACGGTGCGAGCTTCCTCAAGCACACCCGCATCGCGGAGGAAGCGGGGCTCTCGTACGAGGTCATTGACTCGTTCCGGCTCCACACGGATATCGACGAGGAGGAAGATCTCGTCGAACTGCTGATCCACGGGAAAGGAAAGAGCAGGGCGTATCTCGAAAGCCTCGGCTTCCGGATCCGGGAAGAGGAAGGCCGGGTAGGTGTCGTGCGAAAGCGGTAGAATTATAGTACTCCTCACTAGTATCTTTCAGCATGATTTCAGAGCGGGACCCCCGGCTCATAGACCTGCTTCGCAGGCAGGATATGGACTTCGCCCGCGTTACCCGGGCATTCGTCCGCCGGTTCAATACCTCATACGGTAATGCCGGTTCCGAACGGTGGGATATATCCCCGGATGACTGGCAGCGGTTCGAATTTCTCGGGGACAGGGTCCTGAGCCTGATCGTCGCGCAATCGCTCTTCGTCCTCCGCGACCCGGTCCTCAATGAGGGAGATATGACCCTTGCGCTGAGCTGCATGGTCTCGAACAAGGCACTTGCTGCCCTCATAGAGCGGTACGATCCCTCCGCCACGGAATGTCTGATCCCTGCTGCGATGGCATCAAAAAGTTCCGGCGGCGAGAAGATCGCGGGAGGGGCATTCGAGGCATTCATCGGCGCCCTTTACTGCGAATTCGGGATGGAGGATGTTGCAGGGTTTGTGGATACTCTCATGGGAGGCCCGCTGAAGAGCTCTCTTGCCTGCGGGAACTCCATAGGCGAGCTCCAGGAATATTTCCAGAAACAGGGGAAACCCTGCCCCACCTATACCGAGGTGTCCCGGGTGGGGCCGGACCACCGGCCGTTTTTTACGGTGAAGGTAACGACGTGCGACGGAATGGAGTACGAAGGGACCGGGCCGACGCTTGCTGATGCCCGGCAGGATTCCGCGATGAAGGCGCTGGAACGGATAGGGATCAGCCGGAAGACTATTCCCTGATCCCCCTGGCCGGATTTTGGAATCACCGAAAAACAAGTTGGCAGGCATTTTATCGTTTTTTACGGATCGCACCGGACGCTTTTGCGAATCCGGCAAATTGGCAATGTTCAAATACCCCTTCTCTTCCAGTGGAACATTCCCCGGATAACGGGTCCCTCCACCAGCGTTTTTCACCAGAGCACCGGATACGATCGCAATGCACGCGGCAAGGGAAGAAAATGAGTGAAGGATCAAAAAAAGTGCGTGGCCCGGCGGATCCGCTTTTATCGGATGACAATCCGGTTATCCGGAGGTCAATAGCAGG
Organism: Methanoregula sp.; assembly: GCA_035622795.1. Lineage (GTDB taxonomy): Archaea > Halobacteriota > Methanomicrobia > Methanomicrobiales > Methanospirillaceae > Methanoregula. The sequence goes on from DASPUR010000200.1 coordinate 17,107, forward strand.
ATATTTTTCTTTTTTGCCTTCTGGTTTTTAACGGCGGGCAATTTCCATTTAGCCCGACCAGCGGAAATAGGGGGTCCTGTTGACGCGCCTGCATTCGATCTCACCGGTCTCGAAGATCAGGGGAGCCAGGAGGGTCAGCTCCGCGATGAAGATGTCGAGATGGAGCATCCGGTTCATCTCCTTTCCGATGATCTCTTCCTCAATCTCATGGAGGGAGTACGCCTTATCCGGGTTTTCCCGGAGAAGAGCTGCGATGCAGTTGGCACCGGTTGTCCCTTTCAGGAACTCGTCGGCAGTAATGGGCATACCAGATCTCACCTGACACCTGTTCGGGGCGCCCCCTATTTGTAGTTTGAGGCAGGGCGGAACCGGAACAAGGTTTCCTCTGCCGGGTGCTCCCGCGGTCGGAAAAAAAGGATCGAAAAGAAGGAAGAAAAATTCCCGGAAAGGAGCGGTCTTATTGCTCTTTTCTCCCGTTCCTGAAGACGCCCATGAAAAGGCAGTCGGCAGCTTCGATAGTCTCGATCCCGTAGTCATCGCCTATCGGCAGGCCCGTGCCCCGGATGATGGCTGCGGGCGTGCATTCATCGGCCTCGCCCATGACCAGTTCAGCGGCGGAAGCGATATTGTCGGCAACAGCGCGTTTCGTCACTTCCAGTTTCCTGCCGAAGAGATCGCTCCGGCCGCGGTCATCGATGACTGCCGGAACGCCTGAGGCTCCTATAGCGACCCCGCTGCACCCGAGGCGCATCGCGTGGGTCCGGCTATCGGCGATAATAACTCCTACCTGCCGGCCCGTCAGCGCGAGGATGCGGTCGCGTATCAAAAGGGCGCTCCTGTCAGGGTCTGAAGGGAGGGGGGTGACACATCCCGGCGGGGCATTGGAGGCATCCACACCGGCGTTTGGCAGGAGGGTGCCGTTTTTCATGCAGAGGAGAAACCCCGGAATCCCGCCGACAACTGAATCGCTCTCCCGGAGGACCACCTCGACGACCCGCGGGTCCATCCGGTACTTCCCGGCAAGGTCGAGCGCCTCTGCAGACGGGGTAACGGAGGCGAGTTCGATCACATTCCCTTCCGAAGTCGCGACAGCCGTCTCGGCGAGGACGAGGATATCACCGTTGGCAAATCCCTCCGGGCCACCTGCCGCTGCCACCACCCGGTCGGCGATCGGATCGAGCGGCCGGATGATCCCGGTCGGGAGGCCGATGACCGAGAAGGATCTGTTCATGGCACCTTCGCGATGCGTTCGCAGACCCGCAGGACATCCCGGGTCTCGCCGACATCGTGGGCCCTGACGATCGACGCTCCTCGTTCCACGAGGAGTGCAGTCACCGCAAGACTCCCGGCAAGCCGGTCAACCGGCTCCTTTTCCAGCAGGTTCCCGATGAAGCTTTTCCTCGAGACCGCTGCAAGGAGCGGCCGGTCGAGCCGGCGGAACGAATCGAAGTGCCGGCAGAGTTCCCAGTTGTCATCGAAGGTGCGCTGGGGTGTCCAGATGCCGATCCCGGGATCGAGCACGTAATTGTCGATCCCGTGGGCCGCACACCGCTGCTGCACGACCATGAGCGCACCGATGGTCGCATCGAGGCCGGATGCATCGCCCGGCTGGTAGCCGGTCGCCATCAGGAACGCAGGCAGACCGGCATCGGCCACGCGTTTTGCGAAGGCGGGGGAGGCAAGCCCGGAGATGTCGTTCACCGCATGGATGCCATGCTTCAGGCACACGTCGAGGACCCAGGGGTTCATGGTGTCTACCGAGATGGTGATCCCGGTTCCGTCAAGCTCTTTTAGCGCCTCGTCGATCCGGCGGGCCTCTTCCGTACCGCTGATGGCCTGGGAATTGGGTGCGGTACTCCGTGCGCCGATATCGATGAGGTCGGCCCCCTGTTCAACCATGGCGATTGCGGTCTCGCGGACCTTCTCGGTCGGGACATAGGAGTCGTTATAGAACGACTCGACGCTGCAGTTGATGACGCCCATGAGGCGGACGGGGGCGTCGCCGCCGATGGTTATCCCGTTGATCACGCATTTCTGCATAGCTGCTCCCGCGCGGCG
>DASPUR010000201.1:0-17524 GCA_035622795.1 Methanoregula sp.
CATACCGCCCACGTTATGGTGGCTCTTGATCCCGCCTTCGCTCTCGATCCGGCCGGGGTAGATAGTGCCCTGCAACAGGCACCTGGCCCCGACTTTCCTCGCCTCTCGTTCGAAGACCCGGATGAACCGTTCACCGATCGCTTTCCGCTTTGCCTCGGGGTCCGTGATCCCCTTGAGAGCATCGAGGAACTCGTCACCGGCGTCGATGACCTGGAGGTTGATATCCCCAAAGAGCGTGCGGATGCGGTCGGTCTCTCCTTTCCTCATCAGGCCCGTGTCGATATAGATCGGGAAGAGGCGGTCGCCGATCGCCCGGGCCGCGAGGGCTGCACAGACCGAGCTGTCCACGCCCCCGGAGAGGGCCATGACGACTTTCTCTTCAGCTGCAAGGTCTCCTATTTCCGCTACTGACTGGCTGATGAACTTCTCTGTATTGACCATGGCGTTGTTATCTCCTCATGATACCGTGTGGCATAGAGAGCCGACCCGGGAAAGGTCTTGTCCCCCTGGTTATTTCGAACGTTTGTTGGCCCGGCACGCCTCTACGAAACCGAGATAAGGAGGCGACGGGCTCGTCGGCCGGGAACGGAACTCCGGGTGGAACTGTGTTGCGAAATAGAACGGGTGCCCGGGCAGTTCGAGGCACTCCATCCGGTTCTTGTTGGTCGCCGAGAAGACGAGCCCCTCCTTCTCGAGTTCGCCGATGTACGCCGGGTTCACCTCGAACCGGTGCCGGTGGCGTTCAACGATCTCCTTCTTCCCGTAGAGCTTCTCCGCAAGCGTCCCCTCGCGGATGTTCGCGATGTAATCGCCAAGGCGCATCGTCCCGCCAAGCTCGTGGACGTTCTCCTGTTCCGGGAGGAGGGCGATGACGTGCGTCCCTTCGCCAAACTCCTCGCTCGTTGCATCGGCATGGCCGACACGGTGCCGTGCAAATTCGACGGTCGCGAGCTGGAAGCCGAGGCAGAGGCCGAGGAAGGGGATGTTGTTCTCCCGGGCGTACTGGATCGCCGCGATCTTGCCCTCGATCCCCCGCTTGCCAAACCCCCCGGGAATGAGGATGCCGTCGAAGTCCTTGAGCTGTTCCCGGTCAACCCTCTCGGCATCGAGCCAGGCGATCCGGACTTCGGTAGAGAGTGCCCTTCCCGCGTGCTTCAGCGCCTCCTTGATGCTGATGTACACGTCTTCGATCCCGTATTTGCTGACGATCGCGACCGTCACACGGTTCGTGTACTCCTTCGTGACGATCCGGTACCAGTCCGAATCGATCTCCTTCCGGTCGAGGCCGAGATGGGTGGCCAGGACATCCGCAAGCCCCTCCTTTTCCATCTCCATCGGGACCTCGTAGATGTCCGGCACGGTCGCGGCCGAGATGACCGCGTTCTGGGGGAGGTCGCAGAACGCCGATATCTTCCGCTTGGTGTTGGCACTGATCGGCCGTTCGCTCCGGCCGACGATGATGTCCGCGTGGAGCCCGAGCTCGCGGAGGGCCTTGACCGAGTGCTGCGTAGGCTTCGTCTTCAGGTCGCCCATCGTGTCTTCAGGGATGAGGGTGACGTGGATCAGGACATAGTCGTGCGGGGGGAGCTCGCCCCGCATCTGCCGGATCGCTTCCAGAAACGGCATGCTCTCGATGTCCCCGACGGTCCCCCCGACTTCGACGAGACAGGCATCGGCCTTCGTCCCGTCCGGGAACGCCTCTTCGGCGGCGTTCTGGATGCACCACTTGATCCGGTCCGTGATGTGGGGGATGATCTGGACGGTCTCGCCGAGGAAGTCGCCCCGGCGCTCCTTCTCGATGACCGAGCGGTACACCTTGCCGGTGGTGATATTGTGGGGGGACGTGAGTTCGATGTCGAGGAACCGCTCATAGTTCCCGAGGTCGAGGTCGACCTCGCCGCCATCTTTCAGGACAAAGACCTCGCCGTGCTGGGCGGGATTCATTGTGCCGGCGTCGATATTCAGGTAGGGATCTATCTTCACGGCGGTGACCCGGTAGCCCCGGTTTTTGAGAATGCGCCCGACCGAGGCGGCAGTAATCCCCTTCCCAAGGCCGCTCATAACCCCACCGGTGATGATGATGTACTTCACAAGAGATCCCCCGTTTGCAGTATATTTTGCGCACGAACCCTAATAGTGTTATCTTTTTGCCGTCCTGACGACAGGCGGACACCGGGCCGGCCCTTTGCGGGTGGCTGAATAACCGCGGGTTACAGCCGGACTTTCAGGAAAATACCTTTATTGTAACGGAAACCAACATTCCACCACATGAAATTTCTGGATATTATGGGTGTTGTCGCACTGGTCTTCCTGCTCGCGCTCCTCGTTGTTCCGGCTGCGGCGGCCAACACGGTGACGGTGACCAACAATACCGGTACTGACAATGCAACCCGGTTTTACAACGAAGGAGTAACAGCCCTCTCGGCGAACGATTACCGGGCGGCCCTGAACCTGTTCGACCAGGCGCTCGCTTCCAATACCAGCGTGATCGCCGGATCAGATGTTCTTCTGTACGTCTACCAGGACAAGACATATGCCCAGATCCAGCTCACCGATTATCCCGGGGCGCTCGAAACGACCACTGCCGGCCTTGCCCTCTTCGGGAATGACGAGAAACTCCTGAACAACCAGGGATTTGTTTTCTACAAGCTCGGGCGGTACCAGGAAGCCCTCGGTTCGTACAACAAGGCGATCGGGATCGACCAGAACTATACGATTGCCCTGATCAACAAGGGGGATGTCCTGTATACGATGGGAAGCTACCGGGAATCCGTTGATGCCTATAAGCAGGCCATCGCTACCGATCCCGGCAATGCCGACGCCACGGCCGGGCTTGCAAAAGCGGAACAGGCAGCCGGGCCCGAGTTCCCGATCATTCCTGTGCTCATCGTTCTGATTGTCCTCATTGCCGCCGGTGGAGTATGGTATTTCAGGTTCCGGAAACCTGGGGAAACACCAGAGACCGGTGGGAAGAAAGGAAAGAACCCGTCGAAGAAGAAATAATTTTTTATCAGTGAATTTTTCCCCTGCCGTTCCTGCCCGGACAGGCCGGCCCCCCGTTCAGGGATTTGCCGTTACCGCGAATGCGGCAGATGTCCGTGAAAGGATCCCGGGCTTCTCACCGGGGAGGAAGACTTCGGATTCGGTGAAAGCGACCCGCCGCCCCTTCCGGATGACCCGGCCCTCTGCCATGATGGTCCCGCTCCTCACACCCCTGATAAAACTGGTCGATTCTGAGATGGTCGCGATTCCTTCGCCAGGCCCGAGCATCGGATAGATGGCGAGAGCCATCGCCTCATCGGCAATTGCGGCGAGCATCCCTCCCTGCAGCCAGCCAACCCCGTTGTGCATATCGGGCCTGACTTCCATCCTCAGCACCGCCTTTCCGGGTTCGGTGCTGACGACTTCGATCCCCATAAGGCAGAAGAAAGGGTTTGCACGCCGGCCCTCCTGGTTGATCTTTTCAAGGTACGACATCAGCATGGAGTTTGACACCGGAAGGAAATAAACGATGCCTACCCGGTCCGGGGAGGATGCCGGGCTACTCTGCGAGAACCTTTTCGATAGATTTCAGGAGGTCGTGCTCTACGAAGGGTTTTATGATATAGCCGTACGGGGAGATCTCGCGGGCATCGGCAACCCGCTGTTCGTTTGAATAGGCAGTGAGGAAGATTACCGGGATATGATATCTTCTCCTGACCTCGCGGGCGGTCTCGATCCCGTTCAGCGCACCCATCAAACCGATGTCCATCAGGATGAGGTCGGGCATTGGCGCGCGTGCGAGGTACTCAAGGAGATCTTCTCCGGACGAGAAGGGACAGGGGACGGAATAGCCGTTTTTCGTCAGGAGCTCCTGGCTGCGCAGGGCGATGATTCCATCATCTTCGACAACCAGAATCGATGAACCCTTCATGGAACTGACTGCCTTATAGCCACCGGAATATAAAAAAATTATGATCTGCTCCTGCATGGCCCCGGTTTATGGCCGGTACGACTGCCACCATAACCTTTTTCTCTCACCGTGACGCGGTGGTATAGTCAACTTCGTTCCGGCCAGACCTTCCTAAGTGGGGATACGTAATTTTCCTGGTATCCGGAAGGGAAGAACCGGAATAGTATTTTGAAAATATGAGGCAGATCATGACACCGGAGGACGAAATCGTATGCCCGCAATGCGGCAGGGCAGACCTGCTGAGCTGTACCGACGACCTCGGCTGCGAAGGGCGTTTCTACCGCTGTTGCCCGAAGGATGGGTGCGGTACTACGTTCAGGCTGGCACCCGATGGTGGTATCGAGGACATTTTTTAACGACGGGAGGTACGCCGGTTGTCCTTGCAAGGGCCGGTATCCTCCGGGGAAGGAAAGTGACGTTCTCCGATAACCCTGTCTCACTTCGCGAGATGAAGACGGGCGGCGCGGTGACCGTGAAACAGCCGGTAGTAAACGACCAGCGGATCATCACCGCGGACGGTCCGGCCGCCGCAAAGGCATTTGCCGACGAATTCGTCCGGACCCTCACCGCCGTCGTCTGGTAAGGGAGACCAGGGCCCGCGGGCCGGTGCGACAGGCCCCGGGGTTTCTCGCGGTCTCTTTTTTGTTTTTATTTTGGGCGGATAGGGTTCTTCTTTTTTTTAGGAAAGTTCCTGGTATGTACCAACCCGCCGCAGATCTTCAGGGGAATACCAGGGGGCAAGAGGGATGAAATACCATGTCCCCTCTTCTTCCCAGAGGAGCGCAACCGCCTCTGCCAGCCCGGCGGCCCCGCTCTCCTGCGCAATCCAGCTTGCACGGACCACCGGGACGATGAGGCGTCCCCCATAAAGGGACCCTCCCTGGAACCGGATTTCCTGGCCGGCCTGCATCATGCCGCTGCACCTGTGGCCCCCGCCGTGACCGCAAAGGATCTCCGGATTACCGGGATACGTATGAACCGTATGATGCGGATGATGAGCATGAGGGGATGGCGGATGCTGAAGCGCAGCACGACATCCGCAACGAGTATGGGCCTGTCGAATACCGGCTCTACTTCAAGGAAAATTCCGGATGCCCTGAGAGCGAACCGTGACGCCCGGAACGCCCCGAATACCATACCGGTAGCAACCGGGTTATCAAACCCGATCCGGACTTTCCCGCTCATTCCTTCGAGACGGCACTGGAGGCAGAATTCCCGGAGCAATCCCCCGCCTTCCGCCAGGACCCGGACCACCATACCAGGGATCCCAGAGACCGTGATCCCCGGGCCACCTGGAACAGGTCGTGTGCCCGTGGTCCGCGGTGGCGTGCCGGTTCCGGGAATACCCCAGATCCTCCGGCTGCAGATGAAGACCTCGCTGGTTCCGGACCCGGAGCGGTGCGATACCGATACCGTAACCGGGCCCCACGAAATGGTCACATCGCTTTTTTCATCCGTGGGTCCCTGTGCAAATCCGATGGCGCAGCGGACCGGTACGGCATACAGGATAAGCGCGGGGATCGCGGTGATCCCGAAAAGCGCCACCAGGATACCAAGGGGAACCAGGAAGATATCCATACGAACGGCAACGCGGGATCTGCCCTCTTTACGATCCGCCGGGGGTTCCGCTCTCCGGAGCAGCCTGCTTTTTCTTGTCCATGGATTTGATTGCCTGGATGACCTGGGGTGCCAGCGACTCGCTCAGCGCCGAGACAACCTGGGCTATCGGGTTTTCCTTGCTGATCGACATCACCTGGACACCTTCCGGTCCTTTCACGTCCTTGTGAAGGATGATGAGCGCGACCGGTTCGAGTCCGCCGCCGCCACCCGCCCCCTCCCCGCCACCCGACTTGCCGGTCCCCTCACCTGCACCGAATCCGAAACCAAAACGTGCAACGGGAATAACCACTTTATCGCCGAGATCAATCGCTTCCCCGAGGACATTTCTGGCCATAAGGAACTCTTTTACGCTCGACGCAGTTTCCTGCAACATCCCTTCGCTAGTCATAGTGCAACGGGGAACGATAGCATTCGTCCCATAAGAATGTTCGCCCGGAGATCCCAGCACCGGTTACGGACCGGGCAACGGGGGCGAACGGATCCCGGCATGTTCCGCATAGATCTTGAAACCGGTTACCATGAGAGCAACGAGCACCGGGCCGAGAATGAACCCGACCGGGCCCATGAACGGGACCCCGCCGAAGATCCCGATCATCATGAAGACGGGGTGCACCGCCACCCGTTTGCCCATCATCACCGGACGGTAGTAGAAATCGATCCAGCCGCTGAGGAGAGGATAACCGATGAGCACGACGAGGGCAGCACTCCTGAGATCTCCCAGAGCGATCGTATAGAGGAGGAAGAAGAGGAGAAATACCTGCGCGCCGATGAGAGGGACGAGCATTGCAAGGCCGATCATCGTGGAGAAGAGGAGGACGTGACCATACCCGAGAAGGGTGAAAAACGGCACTGCAAGAGTAAAACAGATCGCTGCTGCGGAGATCTGGATGATGATCAACGAGTAAATGGTGTTATTCGCAATTTCCGCAAGTCTCCCGATCTCGGACTGCACGGTATCCGGCAGCGGGCGGACGAGAGAAATCCAGATCTCTTCGCCATAAAACAGGAGCATGGAGAGGAGGAGGAAGAAGATGATGATCTGGAGAGCTATGAGAAGCGGATTCGACCCCGATGAAGTAACGGCGGAAAGGAGCATCTGGACGATCGTACGGGGCATGTCGTTGAGTTGTGCTGCGGAGAGTGGCGGCAGGAACGTGGCAAGACCGGTATGTTCGAACCCCCGGATCAGGGATCCGGCCATGGTGCCGACATACTGGATATCGGAATAAATGACATTTGCCGCGGCAGAGAGTACTGCAAGGATAACGAGAAGGACCCAGAGCGTGAGGAATGTTGCGGAAGCAGACGGCTTCACCATCCGGGAAAGCCGGCGGTGGAATGGCATCAGCGCTGCGGCAAGTGCGATGGTCCAGATCAAGACGGTCATCAGCGGCCAGAACGCTATCCCGGCGACAATGAAGATCCCGCAGATCAGGACCAGCACCAGCCGGTCTTCCCCGTTCCCTGTGGATGCCATACGTAAAACAGCCTAGATACATTTATAGTTAAAATAATTTCCCGGGACAACCGGAATCCTCAGGTCTCTTCCCTTCCCTCATGCACTTACCCTTAATATCGGCCGGGCCAACATATCCGGTATGAACGATGAAATGACCCGGGAGATGCTTGCGGATCTCATCTGGCTCAACGCGGTCATCGCAACCGAACTCATCCAGATAACAGAGAACAGTTCGGCGATCCTCCGGAAATCGCCGCCTCCCGCCAGTTGCCTCAAAGAGCACAACCAGCTGAGGATGACCGCGCTTGCCATCGCCGAGAAGTACCGGCCCGGGACCGGCCTTGCCGGGCACCTGGGCGGACACCAGTAATGTTATGGGGCAAAAATATCCACTGTACCATCACAAATCCGGCACACCTCATCGGGGGGGTCCCCGTCCCCCCTGCCGGCACCAGAGAGCGCCCGCACAGCCATGAAACAGCCTCTTCCATCCCAGACTCCTGAAGGAGAGCGCCCTGCTCCCGGAATCCGCTGCAGCCTGGTGATCCCGGCATATAACGAGGAGACCCGGATCCTCCCGCTGTTCGACGCAATCCCGTCTTTTGACGGGGAGCTGATCGTGGTCTGCGACGGGAATGACAGGACTCCCGACGTTGTGGACAGTATCGCGGCACGGAGGCCGGATCTCACCGTCCGCTGCCTCCGGTTCGGGCGCCGCCTTGGCAAGGGTGGTGGTGTGATCGCCGGGCTGGCGGCAGCGCGTGCCCCGTTTGTCGGGTATTTCGATGCCGACGGATCGACAGGAATCGGGGAGATGGAGAGGCTCTTTGGTATGCTCGGGGATTCCGACGGCGTCATCGGATCGCGGTGGATGCCGGGCTCGACACTCCGTGCCCGGCAGGGACTCATGCGGAGGCTCGAGAGCCGGGGGTTCAATATCCTGATCCGGGTCCTTTTCGGGCTCCGCTTCAGCGATACCCAGTGCGGGGCGAAGGTCTTCCGGAAAGAGGCGGTGGACCGGGTGCTGGGCAGCATGCGCTCGCACGGGTTCGAGTTCGATGTAGAGCTCCTCTGGAGGATGAAGGCCGGCGGGTTCCGCATCACCGAGACCCCGATCGAATGGCAGAACAGGGGAGACTCCCGTGTCAGGAAGCTCGATATGCTCCGGATGTTTGCAGGACTGATCGCTATCAGGCTATGGCCGGGACCGGTATGATCCCCCTCTCGCGGGAAGAGCGCAAGCGGGAGGCGTTCAGGCTCTTCGAGGACGGCAGGTACCAGGAATCGCTCCAGCAATGCGAACTGCTCCTTGAGGAAGGCCGGGACCCGGAGATAGATATCCTTGCCGCAACCAGCCTCTTCAATACCGGGCGGCTCGAAGAGGCAGAACTCTTTTTCCGCGACCTCGCGCAGCGGATGCCCGGCTCGTCGCACGTCCACAGCTACCTCGCCAAGGTGCTTGCGGCGCGGGACGACGAGGCAGCTATCGGAGAATACGCAACTGCAGTCCGCCTCGACCCGGATAACCAGGATGCTCTGAGGAGCTACGCAGAGTACCTGACCGGAAGACGTGACTTTCCCGGAGCTCTGCCCGTCTTGAAACGTCTTGTCGGGATCAGCAGGAGGGCCACAGACGCGAAACACCTGATGCACGTATACAACGCCCTCGGCCGGCCGGAGGACGCGCTCTCTGTCTGCACGGCCTCGGGCGGGGAATGCCAGCAGGGGGGGGAATATGTATCAGCGCTCCTCCTGGCAGGACGGTATCCGGAAGCGGCAAAGGCAGCAAAGACACGCTACCGGGAGACCCGGGATCCCGATGCCCTCAGGTATTATCTCGGTGCACTTTCCCGGTATGACGCAGCAGGCGCACAGGAAGCCTACCTGTCGGCGATCCGGGATACGCCCGGCTGCGATCTCCTCTTCGATTATGCGTGCTTCCTCCGCGATCAGGGAGATTCTGCCGGGGCGCTGGCCGGGATCCGGCAGTTGCTCGCCCTCTCCCGGAGACCAGCTTACTGCCTTGCCGAATGCGATCTTCTCGCCGCCACCGGGGAGACAAAAAAGGCCCTTTCCTTATACGAGCAGCTCATCCGCGACGAGATCGTTTCGAAAGAGGATATGGAATTCCTCGCAACCGTCATCGACCGGTACCGGTCTGTTCTCGCAGCCGGGGTCCCTGCTGACGAGGCGCTCCGGCGGTTCCTCACCGTTGTCTCTTCCGACCTGAACGTTGTCAGCCTCACCGGGACTGCCCGCCTCTACGAAGAACGCGGGGATCTCCAGGAGGCGAGGGCGTGGTACTACCGCGCATACCGGGCAGATTTCCTTACCGGTGGGCTGGCGTACGCGGGGTTCCTGGTGAACCATGGCGAGGAACGGGAGTGCGAGAAGGTGATGCTGTACGTCCTTGCCAACGTAAAGAAGGGTTCGGATCTTTCACGGGTAGCCGCTGCAGCCGTCGCGGGGGATGGGAGGATGGGAAGACTTCACCGGCTGAACGAACGCCTGATCCAGAGACTCGGAGAACGGATGGCCGGACTCGATTCAGGCGGGCTCGACCTGCTTGCCCGCGCCTATCTCGCCGGAGCAACCCAGGCTCTCGAACAGGGAGATTATTCCCGTTGCAAGTATCTCTGCCTCTCCGGTATCGACGTCCTTCCCGGCCTGCCCCAGGGCGTCGCACCCGAAGACTTCCTCGGCCTTATCCGGGCCTGCAAAGAACGTGCGGTCGCAGACAGGCCGGTTATGGGAGAAGTGCCTGGCAGGGCTCGGGCAGCTGCCCCGCCCCCGCCATCACCGGACGAAGGAATCACGGACCGTCTCGCCCTTTCCGACCAGGAGCGGAAGATCGTAGAATTCCTCCGGACCCACCGGAAGGCCACCGAGATGGAACTCAGGAAACTCCTCGGCACCCGCCGGGTCGTCGGGCTCGTCAACCGTATTATACAGAAAGCGTCGTCGGGGGGCATCTCCCTCGTCGGGAAGAAAGGGGTCGGGGAGGATGGAGAAGTCTATGAATATACCGGAACCTGAACTGATGGACCGCCGCCGGGTCGAGAGCATCAATATCGTCAATGCACTCCGCCGCGGGACGGTCCCGGCGGGCGGACTCGAACGGATCGCCGTCGGACTGGATGTCGAGGAGGGCGTGATTGCAAAGCAGCTGGATTACGTGGCCCAGGGAGGGGGCGATGTCAAGTTTGTCCGGGGGGAGTACGGCAGCGGCAAGACCTTCCTTGTCGCCCGGGCCCTCGAGATCGCCCGGACCAAAGGCTTTGTCACCTCGCAGGTCGTTATCTCGTCATCATCGCCGCTGTACAAGCTCCGCGGCATCTACCAGCAGATTGCATCCGGGCTCCGGGCCGGTGAAGAGGAGCACGCGCTGAAGACGGTCATCGACAACTGGCTGTATGCGATCGAGGAACGGATCGCCTCGGTAACCCCTGCAGAAGCCGATGAAACGGCGCTTGAAGCAGCAACGATCCGCGAGATAGAAGCAGCTCTGGCCGGGATCAGTGGGACGAACTCGGCCCTTGCCGCTGCGCTCCGGACCTATTACCATGCGAACAATGCCGGGCAGTTCCCGATCGCCCAGGCGGCACTCGGATGGATCTCGGCGGAGCCCAATATCGGCCGCGACTTCAAACAGAAGGCTGGAATCCGGGGAGACATCGACGATTCGGTCGCGCTCGACTTCCTCCGGGGCCTGGTCGCAGTCATCCACGCAGCCGGGTACCGGGGGCTCGCGATCGCCATTGATGAACTGGAGACAACCCAGGGGCTCCAGCGGAACCAGCGGGAACGGGGGTACCAGACCCTTGTCCAGATCATTGATGCGCTTGATCGTGGCGGCATGCCCCGCTGTTTCTTCCTCTGTGCCGGGACTCCGGCGCTCTTCGATGGTTCCCGGGGGATCCGGTCCGTACCCCCGCTCTACGACCGTATCAGCGTGGTCCAGACCGACGATTACCGGAACCCGCGCCAGCCGCAGATTGTCCTCCCGAAATTCGATACCGCCAAGCTCGAACTCGTGGCCCTCCGGGTCGTTGACGTGTATGCAATGGCGTATTCCGAGCCGGACCGGGAACGGGTCTCTCACCGGTTCATCCGTGCCATGATCAAAAAAGTCACCACGAAATTCGGCGGGCGCGTTGACGTCATCCCCCGTATCTTCCTGAAAGAATTCGTCGACGTTCTCGACAAGTGCGAGCTCTACGACGATTACGATCCCGGGGAGGCGTACGACTTTGACGCCGGCCATCTCAAAGGAGAACTCCGTCAGGAAGAGGAAGCGGTGATGGTGGTCAGTTTCTAGACCGGCCGTTCGCCCGGGCTGAAACTGTTTTACCCTGCAAGCGCACACGGTACCAGCATGCGATGGGTCTGCATCCTCCTCATTGCCGGCGCGGCAGCTCTCCTCATCCCGGGAGCATCTGCCGCGAATGTCACGCTGGCCGCAACCCCCGCGGTTGCAGACATCGGGGATGTCATAACTATCAACGGCACTATCTCCGGGATCAGTACCATCGCGGTGTACCTCTTCGTCACGGGCCCGGGGCTCGACAGCCGGGGAGTAACTCTCGAGAACCTCAATATCCCGGCCGGGAGAGGCCTTTTCACTACCGCCCCGGTGAACCTGAGCGACGGAAGCTTCAGTTACCGCTGGGACACGTCGGTCATTCTCGGGACCCTCCAGCCCGGGACCTATACCATCTATGTAGTCTCGTCTCCCGTTGACCGGCTCCTGTACCAGAAAGAGGACTTTGCGACAACAACGGTAGAATTCCAGCCCGAAGGCCCCCCACCAACCGGTGCACCCGTTGATCCCGTAGTACCGGTCGCAGCTGTCGGGACAGCAGCAGCCGTAGTCTGGATTGTGGGGATGCGGAAACGAAAAGACTGACACGGTCTTTTTTTTAAGAAAGTGCACAATGTTCGAGCCGGTACCTTTCGCCGGCTAATCCTGCTCCAGGGCCGCAAAAGAAAACGACTCCTTGTCTTTTTGTCTTTTTGCAAGGCTCGTATGATCTTTTTGGGGTCTGAGGGGGTAATTTCGGGTACGCCTTTAACATTCGCGTCCGGCCCGGGCCGGACCCGCAGGTCCCAAAACCGTGAAATCTCTCTGGAGGAAAAAGGGGCCGGGGTGATCCAATGTTGCGTAAGAACCCGAAAGGTTTTCGGGCCTGTAAACATTTTTACCCCCTCAGACCCCCCCTCAATTGCCGGGCCTCCAGTACCACTCCAGCTTAATTCTTATGACGTGAAAAAGCCAGAAAAAACAGGATTTATCCTGAGAATGACAATGAGGGGGTCCGTGGGGGTAATTTGAAAAAAACGGTATGAACCCCCCCGGGCGCAAGAAATGCGATGACTTGCCGCGGGAGAAAAAAGATCCTTTTAATCCGACTGCTCCAAAAAGTGACGGGTTTTTCAGGATGTTTCTGTACTCGCTGGTAAGGATCGGGCAGCGGCTCCGGGGCATGAAACCCGGAAAAGGGCGGATATTCCCGAAAGGACCCCGCATGAAAATGAGAACTCCGGCCCGTACGGACCGGACTTACCGGCAGCGGCGGATCTTAACCGAGTTTGCATGCGCAAAAAGCCCTTCAGCTTCTGCAATCGTCTCGACAATATCACCGATCGCCTCGAGCCCCTCTCCTGAGATCATCTCTACCGATGCGGTCTTGCAGAAGTGCCGGACATCGAGGCCTGAGTACATCTTCGCGTACCCCGCGGTCGGGAGGCAGTGGTTGGTCCCTACCGCGTAATCGCCGCAGGCGACAGCGGAGTAACGCCCGACAAAGATTGCTCCCGCGTTCCGGACCCGGGTCACGATCGAGAGCGGGTCTGCTACCTGGACGGAAAGGTGCTCGGGTGCGACCACGTCCGAGGCCTCGATCGCTTCATCGATGCTGCCGACTACGCTGTACCCGGAGTTTTTCAGTGCCAGTTCGATGATATCCTTCCGGGGGGCATCCGCGAGCTGGGATTCGATCTCCCTCCCGACCTTTGCCGGGAGGTTGCGGTCGGTCGTGATCAGGATGCAGGCGGCGTTGGGGTCGTGCTCGGCCTGGGCGAGGACATCTGCCGCGACGATTGCAGGATCTGCAGTCTCATCGGCAATGATACCTATCTCGCTCGGTCCGGCCGGGAAATCGATCTCGGCATGCTCCCGGAGCATCATCTTTGCGAGAGTGACGTAGATATTACCGGGGCCGACAATCTTCTGTACCGGGCGGATCGACTCCGTCCCGAGGGCCATCGCTGCGATCGCCTGTGCTCCTCCCGCATTGTAGATCTCGGTTACTCCCGCGATGTCAAGGGCGACGAGCGTGAGGGGTTTGACCGGCGGAGGGGAGCAGGCGCAGACCTCTTTTACACCTGCTACCCAGGCCGGGACCGCGCACATCAGGGCCGACGATGGGTATGCAGCCCTGCCGCCAGGCACGTAAATCCCGATACGGTTGAGGGCAGTGGTTTTCATACCGAGATAGATGCCGGGCTCCATCTCCTGCAGCCAGAGGTCTTTTGGTTTCTGGAGTTCGTGGAAGCGTTCGATCCGTGCATGGGCTTCGACCAGGGCTTCGGTGACTTCGACATCGACCTTTTCGTAGGCTGCCTCGCGCTCCTCTTCGGAGACCGCAATTGATTCGAGATCGCAGTACTTTTTGGCGTACTCTTTAAGCGCAGCATCCCCCCCGCCCTGCACCTTGCCGATGATCTCCGTGACGGTCGTACGTGCATCCTCGAGGCTGGTCTTCCGTGCCGCGAGCCATGCATCGATCCCGACTTCCTTCCACATAGTGCCGGTATCTTCGGTGGGAAAGATGGTTAAGGTTTCGCTAAAACCGCCGCCGGCCGCCGGCGTATTCCTGCGGCCGGAGCAATGCCGGTATTCCCGTTTCCTGGCCGGCCGGAAACAACCACACCCATCCCGATTCCGTTTTTCATTCATCTGGTGCGAACGATCCTGCACTGGAACTTTATCCGGGCGATACCGGAAGGAACAACCGGCACAATGCTTATCCAGCATGACGACAACTCACGGGCCGGTGAACGTCACATGGCCATGACAGGAAAACCTGAGATGATGGATGACCCGTTTGTCAAAACCATGAAATCGATGATGAGCATGCCCAGGGACCAGGCCAGGGGCAAGGTCGCCGAACTCTCGAAGATGTGTATCTGCGGAACATGCCCGACCTATAACTCCTGTGCAAAGAACGCCGGGGAAGGGCTCTTCTGCGCACACGGGACGAGCTTCAGGTGCATCTCGGAAGGTAAAGGATGCCTTTGTCCCGGTTGCCCGGTTACAAAGCCCCTTGGACTGAAGTATCAGGGGTATTGTCTTATGGGTACCGAGAAAGCCCAGCGGTTTGACGCAATGATCCGCTAGAACCAAGGGAAACAGTTGACCCGGGGCTGCAACTGCCAAAAAAATCTCCGGGCACCCTTTGTTTTTTGGGCACTTGCAGTAGCTGGATTTTTAACCGGAATGTAAAATAATCAATTTTTTGGAATGGATATTCCTATATTTCTGCTGGAAATTCAGGGAAAACAAAAATGTTAAATTCTCGCCGGATTTCAGGAGAAAATTCCAGTGGAAATGAGGGGGTATATCAGGGTTTCCGTTTTGCCGGAATCACCCGGCTGCCATAAAATATTCCTAAAAATTAAAATAACGCCAATAATGATTTCCGGTTATAATGCAGGATCGATCCCGTTCAGGTATGTCCGGCCACTTCCATTCCTGCCGGAAGGGCCGTGCGAATATCTCTGCCGCATCATCCCGATCTGCGGGGGCACATGCACCCGGGAACTTCCGAGGGGCTGCCCTCCCATTCCTTTTTCCCCCTGCAAAGGACGCAGGCAGTATCCCCTACATCCCTGCTGTCAGCATTGGAGTGGGTAACGATGATGCAGGGGATATGCCTTTCCGCCACGTACGTCCTGATCAGCATCTTTACGTCCCGGATGCTGTTTGCGTCAAGCGCCGTGAACGGCTCGTCGAGCATGAGGAGTGCCGGTTCCGGGGCGAAGGCCCGGGCGAGCGCGACCCGCTGTTTCTGCCCCCCTGACAACCCGCCCGCCTTCACCCGGGCAAGATCCTTTATTTCCAGTTTCTCCATCCAGAGGTCCACCCGGCCCGCAGCCAGGGAGGTGGGAACACGCTGCGACCGGAGACCAAACGCGATGTTATCCCGCACCGTGAGGTGGGGAAAAGCCGCGGAGTTCTGGAAGACGTACCCGATATTCCGGTCCTCCGGCGGAACATCAATCCCTTCCTTTGAATCGAAGATCTTCTCCCCGTCCATGACGATGGATCCGCTATCCGGGGCATGGAGGCCGGCGACGATGTTGAGGGTTGTCGATTTACCGGCGCCGTTATCCCCCATCAGGACCAGGACCTTCCCGGGATGTGCCGTGAGATGGATCTCGAGGGTGAAATCCCTGAGCTTCCTGGTCACGGTCACTTCAAGCACGGAAACCTCCTTCGCGTGCCACGAGACGGACCGCGATCATAATACCGAACGAGATGATGACGAGGAGGATGGAGATGGTGAGGCCGGCATTGAAGTTCCCTTCCATGCCTTCGTACACCGCAAGCGGCATGGTCTGGGTTACCCCCGGCAGGTTCCCGGCAAACATGATGGTGGCGCCGAACTCGCCGAGAGCCCTGCCGAATGTCATGACGGCCCCGGCGATGAGGCCGCTGCCGGTCAGGGGAATAGTTACCCGAAGGAAGGTCCGGAGCGGCGATGCCCCGAGTGTCCGGGCGGTCTGCTCGTACGCCGGGTCGAGTTGTTCGAAGAGGGACTTTGCCTGCCTGAGGTAGAACGGTGAGGCGACGAAGATCTGTGCCATGATCACGGCAGTAGTGGTGAATGCGAGCGAGATTCCGAACACATTCAGGTACCTGCCGATGAGCCCGGTCCTCCCGTAGAGCACGAGGAGTGCGACCCCTGCGACCGCCGGAGGCATTACCAGCGGGAGATCGATCAGGGTATCGACGAGCATCTTGCCGGGATAGGTAGTACGGCTGTGGAAGTAGGCAAACGGGGTGCCGACAACAACTACGGTAGCCAGGGATACGGTAGTGGTGAACAGGCTCAGCCAGAGCGCTGAGCTGACGCCGGGATCTGCGAGTGAAGTGAAGAAGAGATCGGGAGTTGTCCGGAAGAAGAGCGAGACTACGGGAAGGGCGAGGTACAGGGTCACCGCGAGGATCAGGGCAGCAGCTAGAGAATACGTCGCAGCTTGCCGGTATTTTTTCAGACCCGCGCGGGTGACATTCATACAGATGATCGTTGGGTTTTAAACATAAAATTGGGCCGGGTTATTTTCGGCCCGGATCCCGACCCGGAGGTACCGGATCTCAGGAGACCGGCCTGAACCCGTAATTGGTCAGTACCTGCTGGCCTGCCGGCGAGAGCATAAACTGCTCGAACTCTGTTGCGACAGCCTGGTTTGTCGATTCCTTGAGGACGCCGATGGTGTACGTCTGCAATACGTTCTGGGGCTTTGGTATTGCGATTGCCATGAGCGTGTTCTTGGGCGCGGCGGTGAAGGTGGACTCGTACACGAATCCCGCATCAACCTCGCCGAGCGAGACCTTCGTTGCAACCGCGGGTTCAGAGGTCTCATAGCTCACGACGTTCTTGAAGAGCGCTGTCTGCCATTCGTTCCCATACGTGGTGTTGGCGAGGTTCCCGATTGTCTGGATCGTGACCGTACCTGCAGGGACTTCTTTTGCCTCCATGTCGATCTTGACTCCCGGTTTTGCGAGGTCAGCGAGCGACTGGATGTTTCCGGGGTTACCTGCCGGCAGGATTACGATCAGGTAATTCGTAGTGAGGGGGTGAACCGTACTGTTGATGAAATAGCCCTCGTTTTTCAGGGTGTTGGTGTAACTGTTGCTCGCGGAAATGAAGATGTCGGCATACGCTCCCGACTCGACCTGGGTCTTCAGGGCCTGTGTCCCGTCGAGGTTAAATGCGATCTTGTGGCCGGGGTACGCTGCGGTGAACGAACTGCCTATTGCCGGAGAGGCCCCTGTAAGCGACGCGGCGGTAAAGACAATAAGATTGCCCGGGGACGCAGTGAATACCGGCGCCGGTGTTGAGGTTGTCGTCAGGGGTACGGTGGCAGCCGCCGATGGCAGCGCGACCGGTGTTTCCTGGGGTACCGGGATTGTTGTTACCTCGGCGACCGGGGCCGGGGTCTGCGCCGGGGGCTGCGCTGGAGTCGATGACGTGCAACCGGCGAGCAGAACTGCCATTATGATGAGTCCAACGGCGATACAACCGGTAATGATCCGATCATTTTTGAGTTCCTGTTTCATGGTAATCCCAATCCTTTTTCAGAATCATTTGCTCTTAAAGGTAAAATGATTTTGTTCATTATTTCAAAATGTTAGATATTTATAATTTACAAGCAAACGCAAATAACCAGCAAACCTTGTTAAGTTTAGTCTATTTACAAAATCTAAA
>DASPUR010000202.1:0-6878 GCA_035622795.1 Methanoregula sp.
CCCGGGAAACTTCCGACCGTATCGGATCAGGCTTTTTCCGGCTCGTGCGGGAGGGGGGTCTCCCACCACCCCCCTCCCCCCATGCCAGGGGGGTGCCTGCGGTCCAGAACAAAAACGGTGGGGGGGTGGTCACCCACCCCCCCTCCCCAAAACACGGATCCCGGGAACCTCTCAGATATCGATCCGTACGAAATCTCCGACGGGACACTCCTCCCGGGAAATTTCCGGCCGTATCGGATCAGGCTTTTTCCGGCCCGTGCGGGAGGGGGGGTACCCCACCACCCCCCTCCCCCCATGCCAGGGGGGGTGCCTGCCTTCCGAAACAAAAACGATGGGGGGGTGGTCCCCCACCCCCCCTCCCAAAATCCGGATCCCGGGAAGCTGCATCGCGTCCGCATGCGTTTAACCCGGAGTATCCGATCAATTCATATACGCGGGAAGATAGTGCAATGCAATGGTTAGTACATCGAACCTGGATGGATGCGAAACCATTGATCTGGTTGGCGTGAAGAAAAAGGATGCCATCATCGACGAGATTGCAAAAAGAACGGAACAAGAGCGGCTGTTGTTTTCCCGGAAAGAGGGAAAATAGCTGCATCCTTTTCGCGATCCCCTTCACGTTCATCGCCCGTTCCGTCCGGGCCTCTCTCCTCAATACCCTTTTTCTGTCCGGTAAATGTTCCCGGGATCACGGCAGATGAAATCTCTGGCACCGGTGGAACCGGAACATCGGGGATAGATACTGGTACCTTCCTTCAAGAAAAACAACAACGGGAGCAATTGGTTCAGCCCCCGGAATGCCGGATGCCGGCACCACGCTGCCGGGTCCCGGTCGCGGGTCATGACCGTGAGCAGGATAAAAAAAACCTGGCCGGCAAAACCGGTGAAGGTTGCCCGGGGCGGAATATCAGTACGGCGGGAACAACCGCGATATGCAGGAACATCAAAAAGGATCGTGCCGCACAACGGGCGGAATAATGCAGGTTTTAGTCGGAGCTGCGTTCTTTTCCGCGTGCCATCTCGAGCGCAACCATCAGCTGGCGCTTGTCGAACGGCTTTAAGAGGTACCCCGCAGGGCCCGTCGCCCGCGCCTTCTCGAGGATATCATCATCGTCGTGCGCGGTGATATAGACAAAAGGAATCTTCTTTTTCGTATCGAGATAACTGCCGACGTCAAGCCCCTCGTTGGTGTTGTTCAGGCTGATGTCCACCAGTACAAAATCGGGGTCGTTCTTCTCGATGCCTTCAACTGCATCGATCAGGTTTTCCGCCCGGCCGCAGACGTGGTAACTCAGGTTCCGCAGCATGATGTGCAGGACATCATACACTTCCTTGTTGTCCTCGACGACAAAGATCTTCTGTGGCCGCTTCGCGGCTCGCGACGTCATTTATTAAAATTGCACGTTCTATAATATTTATACCTTATTTAATTGTTCCGCTGGTATATTTCCCGGAACGGAGGCAGAATATTTCAAAAAAAACCGTATTTCCGGTCAATCTGCGGGATTTTTTCCGTGATATACCGACGCAGGAAAATCCGGGCCGGATCGGGCTTCCCGCCCGTCTTTCGTCCGTCCGGCCCCGGACCGGTGCATGGGGCCGGGGCAGAACCGCGCAGAAGGCTGCCGCTCCGGCAGGTAGTTATTCCGGCACCGGAGGAAGGTGCGGCGGGACCCCTGAATAACCTGGCGCTGTCATCAACACCAGGAAAAATCCGAATTCCGCTTTGTCGTTTCAGAACAGCGGTTCGTTCCTGACAAACGAGCAGACCGTCAGGACCCCAATCACGAGAAGGAGCTCCCCTCCCCGCCCGATCGCCCGCAGGTAAAAATCGAGATCGCTTATCAGGGTATTCACGTTCATGGTCTTCCTCTTACACGGTACGCCGGTACTGTCCCCGGGCGATCCGCAGGACGAGCGAGAGCAGGTCCTTCGGGCCCGGTGCAGGTGCACAGAAGGTATCGAACCGGACCCTCCCGGCCCTTCCTGCACAACAAACTGATACGGTCATGGTATTCTCATCACTCTGGCAGGATATCATCGGGGACCGGTGGATATATATTAACCAAATGACCGGGGTGGATTTCCTGATCCAGCCGGGACACCGGTTGAACCCCGCGGTTATGCGGACTATAAAAACCGTTCACGCCGGATTTCCTGGAATGACTACTGCTCCGGTTCACGCTGCCGGTCATCCGCTACCGTTCATATAATGGGGTATGAACGAGTACGTTTGATCATGAACAGGTTTTTTGGGGTGCCCGGAGCACTCCTCCTCATGGTCCTTCTCTCCGTCATCCTCCTCACCGCCGGATGCACGGATATTGCGAACTCCATCAACCCGTTCGCCGACCAGACGACGCCGGTCCCGACCACGGAGCAACCCGTCGTCACGGAGACAATACCTGCAATCCCTGCCGAAACGCCGCCGCTCGTCTCCGCGAACGCTACGGAAGAACCCGCTGTCACCGCGGAGACCACGGCTTCGGTTGCCGGAACCCAGACCACGGCCCCGTCCGCGAGCCGGACCTACCTCACCTACACCAACGCGAGCTACGGGTTCTCGATCAATTATCCCTCGGACTGGCAGGTAGAGGAAGGGCCGGTGGAGACCGGCCAGGACCCGGGAGTCCCCTCGGGGTACAGCTATGTCACCGATGTCGTCGAGTTCTATTCCCCGGCAATCGCCCGCTGCAACCACGGGAGCTGTGTCGATGTACGTGCGGAGCTGCATGTCGAGGTCGACAACGCCCCGCCCACGACCGATATCGACCAGTACTATATCCATGACGTTGCCGCCATCTCCCAGAACTACCCCATAGACATCACCGGGCATGCAGCGGTGTTCAAGCTCTCGGGACAGAATGCCTACATCCTCAGCTACAAACTCGACCAGGATCCCATCGACATCAAGGTGACCAGGGCCTATACGATAGCCGACGGGAAGGCCTTCATCCTTACCTATCACACGCATGTCCCGTACTCCGGGGAAGTCGACCAGGGGGTCATCTATTCCAATGTCATCGACACCATGCTCCGGTCATTCCAGATAGCGTCGCCCAATAAAACCCTCTGACCTTTTTTCCGGGCTTTTTTTCCAGCGTTTTTCCTGAACTGCAGGATTGTTCCGGCCCGGGACCGGCTCTTCACTCGTGAACTGGAAGCACCCGGATCCCGGCCGGGAGATAGTTGTGAGGAGATGAACGGTTCATGAGAGATGAACAATTTTCAGAAGAGATCAATTTTCAGGAGAGATCGATTTTCAGAAAGGAGCGATTTTTCAGGAGAGAACGATTTTTCAGGAAAATCTCATAAAATATGTTGTAGTTATGAAGATTATTTCTTCTTCGCCGGAGCCTTCTTTGCTACGGATTTCTTTGCTTCCGGCTTCTTTGCCGCTGCCTTCTTTGCTGCTGCCATGTGGGATCCACCTCCTACCGGAAAGGGTTATAAAGTTCATTATTTTTGGAATAGATAAATATTTTGGTCGGAAAAGCGTTTTCGGGCATAGAATCGGTATCAACCAGCACTTTTCTCACAACAAACTGGTGGTATCAGAACAGCAACCAAGAATAACAGGATAATTTCACGAAATGCGCAATCCTTCCCGGAATGACGCATTCGGTCGGAAATGCCATTAAAAGGCTGGAATTTTCTCAAAATCCGGGCATCCGGCGGTTCGCGGGACCCTTCCCGCCACTTCTCAGATCCTTCACGCCGTCCCCGCGCAGAACTCCCTTTTTTAGATAATTGAGCAACCTTTATGACCGCGTGCGCCGACTCCTAAATTCATGAAAAAACAGTTCGTGCTTGGCCTGATCGGGGGATTTCTCGGCCTGTGCACCGCACTTTTCGTTATCGTAACTGCAGTGACACCGGATGCCACCCTCTCCGGAGTCCAGGCAGCCCTCTTCTCGAGCCTCGGGCTCATGGGAGCGGCGATTGCACGGAAGGAGACCCGGTTTGCAGGCTGGATGCTCCTCTCCTCCTCGGTCTGGATCACGCTCTCCGTACCGATCGCGGGCACGCTCTCCCTCCTGTATCTCTATACGCCGACCATCCTCATCCTCGGCGCAGCTGCGGTCCTCTGTTTCCTGGAACCGGAGCCGGAAGAGAACCCCGAAGAAGAGTGAGTGCGGGCCCGGGTCAGGAATTCCGGCTCAAACCGGACTCCGGCCCGGTCCGGGGATTTACTATCCCTGATCCTTTTTTCGACGGGACAGGTCCCGGCCCCGGGATCGCGGAATTATGTGTCCGGTCCTGCCGGTTCCGCCGGTGGCGTGGCAGGACTGCAGTAATCGGTCCTGACCGCACGGGCGAGGATCTCCTTTGAGACTGCCATGTTCCCGGCAAAGACTGTTGCTGCGAGGAGGATCGCGAGAGCGAGGAGCACGGTATACTGGCCTCCGCCCGATGCCTGCAGCTCGTACACGCCGTACAGGATCACCGCGAGCACGGTTGCAGAGAGACCGATGAGCGTTGCCCGCACTGCCGTGTACCGCCGGCTCCGGATATCGGGGAAGAGGAGGAGGCCGATCAGCCCGATCCCCGCAAACCCGACCCCGGCAAAGAGGAGGAGCCAGATGGCGATATCGGCAACGACGGAGCTCATGACGGCTCACCCCGCACGGTGTGCGCCATGGCAAAGATTCCCCCGTAACAGAGGAGGCCTGCAACGACCGCGGCCTCGATGAGGACAAGACTCCCCCATGCAATGCCAAGGAGAAGGATGCCGGAAAGGGCGATGGTGACCCCGGCATTCGCCGCGATGATCCGGTCGAACGGGGAGGGACCGGGGATCGCCCGGAGGAACGCACAGGCCGCGAGGATGAAAAGGCAGAGCGCTGCAAAGAGCCAGGTATCGATCATATCTTCTGCTAGTAACGTTGATGGCGGGGATTTATCAATGCTTCCGAACGTGTGCACGAAACGCCGGCGGGCGGGGCCCCGCTTTGCGATCCGGTTTCCCCTTCCCCCGTATTTTTATCCGTCCGCGACCAATAGATGACCCGGATGCGCCCCTCTTATCTTGGAAAGATCCACCTGCGCTGGTGCGACCGGTGCCACACCCCCGTCCTTGCCGGAGAATGTGCGTGCGGGGCAGCGACCCGGGAAGTCCCCTTCACCCCGCCCGGTGATGCCCGCCCGGCCTTCCCCGCGGACATCGCGCTCGTCAACCGGATCTACACCGATCACTTTGGCGCCCCGCTCATCCCGGACGGCCACCTCGCCCTCCTCAACAAGGTCCCGGACAGCGACCGGATGGAGGAGATCATCATTGGCGGCGGGACGGCCGGGATCATCCGGTATATCCCCGCTGAACGGCGCTGGGAACCGGTCCCCCGGCCGGAAGCGTGTGTCCTCTTCTCCCCAAAAAAACGCTTCGTGGTCGTCGCTGACGACGCGGTCCCGTTTATCCGGGACCAGGGGATGAGCCTCCTCGCGCCCGGCCTCGTATCGATGGATGATGCGGTACGGGCAGGCGACGAGGTGTTCCTCCTGGCCCGGTCCGGCGAATGCATCGGTGTCGGCCGGGCAAAGGTGGACGCCGCGACTGCACGGGAGATGAAGAAAGGGCAGGTTGTCCGGACCCGGAGGAATGTCCGTTCCACGATCGTCCCGGGGGAGGCCTGCTGGGACGATGCGGTCAGGGCGAACGCGGGGGCCCTCGAACGGATGGAGGCGGACTCCATCCGCTTCGTCCGGGACGTTGCCGTCCAGAATGCAGGCCTTGTTGCCAATGTCTCGTACTCGGGGGGCAAGGACAGCCTCGCCATGCTCCTGGTCGTGATGAAGGCGATCGGCCGGGTCCCCCTCCTTTTTGCGGATACCGGTTTTGAGTTCCCCGAAACGTACGAGAACGTGGACCGGGTCGCCGGAACCTATGGCCTCGACGTGATCCGTACGAACGGGCTGACACAATTCTGGGAAAATTTCGGCGAACAGGGACCGCCTGCGGTCAACGCGAGGTGGTGCTGCCGGGTATGCAAACTCTCACCGGTGGCGGACCTTATCCGGGAACGGTGGGGAGAATGCCTCTCGTTCATAGGCCAGCGCAGGTACGAGTCGGCCGCACGGGCGCAGAGCGACCGGGTCTGGCGGAACAAAAACGTGAAGGTACAGCTCTCGGCAGCCCCCATCCATAACTGGACGGCCATGCACGTCTGGCTCTACCTTATGCAGGAGCGTGCCCCGTTCAACGAGCTGTATACCCGGCAGCTGGACCGGATCGGATGTTTCATGTGCCCATCGAGCGATATGGCATTGATCCACGCGATCGAGAAGGACTATCCCGGGCTCTGGGCCGGGTGGCAGGAAAAGCTCGAAGAGTACCGTACGAGAAAAGGGCTGCCGGAGGACTGGGTACGCAAAGGACTGTGGAGGCTGAAGGAGGGGACATCCGATGAAGACGATAGCCATTATTGATTACGGCCTCGGGAACCTCCGGAGCGTGATGCGGGGGCTCGAGCGGGCGGGAGCACAGGCCTTCATCTCCTGCAATGCCGACGAGATCGCTGCCGCAGACGGGCTCGTCCTGCCGGGAGTCGGGGCGTTCCACGAGGGGATGGAGCAGCTCGGCGATCTCAAGGAGACCGTCAGGACGGCGACCCGGAGCGTACCGCTCCTCGGCATCTGCCTCGGCATGCAGATGCTCCTCGATTCGAGCGAGGAGTACGGGCTCCACGCCGGTCTCGGCCTCATCCCGGGCACCGTGAAGCGGTTTCCCCACGGCTCCGGGCAGAAAGTCCCCCACATGGGCTGGAACTCCCTTGCGGTCCGTGAGAGCGACAACCCGCTCTTCGGGGGTTTCGGGGACGGGGAGTACATGTACTTCGTGCATTCGTTCTATGCGGACACGGGCCCCGAATACAGCCTTG
>DASPUR010000203.1:0-3912 GCA_035622795.1 Methanoregula sp.
ATCGAGACCCAGGTGTCGGTGACGATGACATCGGCCCCGGCCACCGCCTTCTCCGGTTTCCGGACGAGCGAGACCTTCCCGCCGAGCTTCTGCGCCTTCTTCACTATCGCCTCCGGCGGCTCGTAGCCGGCCGGCGTGGCGACCGCAACCTTCGACCCGGTCAGGACCGTAGAGAGGATGAGTGAGTTGCAGACATTATTCCCGTCGCCAACCCAGGCCACGTTAAGGTCCCGGGTCGAACCGAAGTGCTCCTGCATGGTCATGATATCGGCGAGGAGCTGGCACGGGTGCTCGAGGTCCGAGAGGCCGTTGATGACCGGTATGGTGGCATGGCGGGCAAACTCTTCGATGGTGCTGTGCTTATAGGCACGGATCATGATGCCGGATACATAGCGCGAGGCAGCCCGTGCCGTGTCGCGGATCTCCTCGCCTCTCCAGATCTGCATGTCGCGGGCATTGAGGAAGAGGGCGTGCCCCCCGAGTTCGTTCATCCCGACCTCGAACGAGATGTGCGTCCGGGTGGAAGACTTCTCGAAGATCATCGCGAGGTTTTTGCCCCGCAGGTAATCGTGGATCTTCCCTTTTTTCTTGAGCTGTTTTAATTCGGCTGCCTCGGAGAGGAGCCCTTCCAGCTCTTTTTTCGTGATATCGAGGATGGAGAGGAAATCTTTCTTCATCGTAACTCCTTCATATGGGCCACCCGCTTCCCGAGCAGCTCCTTCGTGCCGATGTCGGACCGGTGGCGGACCCTTCCCGTAACTGCAGCGGCTGCCGACTCTGCGACCTGTTCGGCCTCTTCGAGGGTCTCCCCTTTCCCTACATACGCCAGCGTCCGCGACGACAGGGTGAAGAGGCTGCCGTCACGCTCCTCGACGTTCGCGTAGTAGAGGAGAGCTTCAGTCCCACGGCCGAGCTCGACGGGATCGCCGGGCCTTGAAGCATCGGGATACCCTTCCGGGACAAGGTATTTGCAGACCGTAGCTCTCCTCTCGAATGAGACGTCGGCAAAACCCAGCGTGCCGTCCGCGATCTTCCCGACAATTCCGGCGAGATCGGATTCAAGCAGGGAAAGGACGTTCATCGCTTCGGGATCGCCGAACCTGGCATTGAACTCGATTACCTTCGGGCCGGACGACGTGTTCATGAACTGCCCGTAGAGGATCCCCTTGTACGGATTGCCGGTCCGTTCCATGGCAGCCACGACGGCATTCATGATCAGAAGTGCCTTCTCGTAGTCCCTCCGGTTGACGAAAGGGAGCCGGTGATCCGGCATCGAGTAGGACCCCATGCCGCCGGTGTTGGGGCCCTCGTCCCCTTCGAACGCCCGCTTGTGGTCCTGGACAAGGGGCATGGGGATGAGGTGGTTCCCGTCCACGAATGCCTGGAGCGTGAATTCCTCGCCGATGAGCCGCTCCTCGAGCACCACTCCGCCGTCGAGGGTCTTCACGTATGCAATTGCTCCGTTCCGGTCTACCTGCTCGCCCATGATCCGGACGCCTTTTCCCCCGGTGAGACCGATGGGTTTGACCGCGAGATCCCCGTCATGTTCCCGGATGAACGCGATCGCCTCGGCCCTGTCGTAAAAGACCCGGTATTTCGGGCAGCCCCCGATAGCCTCCCGTTCCATCAGGTCCCTGCAGAAGGCCTTGTCCGTCTCGAGCCGTGCCGCCGCTTTCGTCGGGCCTATGCAGGATATACCCGCAGCCTCGAGGGAGTCGACCACACCGGCTTCGAGGGGGGCTTCCGGCCCGATAAAAGCATACTCCGATCCTGTCTCACGGGCGAATGCGACGATCCGGGGGACATCCGTCTCCTTTGCGAGAAGGATTTTTTTTGCGATCCGGCCGATGCCCGGGTTCCGTTTCGCCATCACCGAAAAAATTTCCGTGTCCTGGTTGCGGGCCAGGGAACGCACGATCGCGTGCTCCCGTCCTCCCCCGCCCACGACGACGATCTTCATACCCATCTATTGTGCCTTCCTTCCCTTTAAAAGTCCTGCGCCTTCCGGATCTCGCTTATCCGGACAAGAGGGATGAGCCGGATACCGTGCTCTGCAAGCGACGATTCGGCTCCCTGCTCGCGGTCCACGACAGTTATGACCCGGTCCGCCACTGCACCCGCAGAACGGAGGGCATCGATACCGTACAGTGCAGAGCCCCCGGAGGTTGTTACATCTTCAATGAGGAGGACTTTTTTTCCCGCCACGCTCCCGATGATGACATCTTTCTTTCCGTGGCTCTTTGCAGCCGCACGGATAATCGCGTAGGGTTTCCTGCTGGCGAGCGAGACAGCGACTGCAAGCGGGACGCCGCCGACCGCAACGCCCGCGATCACGTCGAATTCATGGTTTTTTGTGACTTCACTTGCGATCTCGGCGAGGAGTTCCGGGTGCGTGACTGCCGATTTCACGTCGACATAAAAACTGCTCTTCATGCCGGAGGCGAGCGTGAAGTCCCCGAACTCAATTGCTTTGAATTTCAGGAGGAGATCTGCGATGCGTGTCACCATGGCACTTCCTTTACTTTAAACCGGTGGCCGATAATGTTCACCGAACGGTGAAGGACGGGTGTCAGTATAAGGATGCCGATGAAGGAGTACAGGGTCATGTTGACCGCAATCCACGCAGGATCTGCAATGAGCAGGAGGAGAAGTGATCCTGCCACGAGGTCGTACATATCAGCAAGAACCCATTTCTCCCCCCGCTCTTTCTTAAGCCTCCGCTTGAAAAAGCTCTTGACGAGATCGCCGAGGAGGGCACCGGTTGCGAGGAGGGTGACCGATGCAAATGTCTGCACCGGAAGAAACGGGAGGCCGTACGTGCCGGAGGCCCATATCTGCAGCAGGCCTGCAACGATCCCGGCAGCCACGCCAAAGAAGAAGCCCCGGTAGGTCTTGCCGTCGCCGAACCACCTCCTTCCGTCG
Organism: Methanoregula sp.; assembly: GCA_035622795.1. Lineage (GTDB taxonomy): Archaea > Halobacteriota > Methanomicrobia > Methanomicrobiales > Methanospirillaceae > Methanoregula. The sequence continues at coordinate 2,923 of DASPUR010000203.1, forward strand.
GAAAAATTCCTGCCGAGATCGACAGGGGTCCCGCCACCGGAAAGGGCCGCAACCGGGTTGGGAAGATACGCCGGCAGCATGATCCAGAGGGCGGAGAGCAATGGTATTATGAAGGACTCGGTACTAATAATGTAGCACTCCAATACCTGTAATAAAGAGCAGGAACAAACATTAAAGTTACCCAGAAACGGGATATCTACGGTCGGGAACGAATTGACGCCGATGTTGATCAAGAAAACGCAGAGCCTTTGTCCCACGTGCAATGCCGTGATCGACGCGGAAATCGTGGAAGAGGAGGGGAAGATCTGGATGAACAGGGCCTGCCCGGAACACGGGCAGTTCCACTCCCTTTACTGGTCCGATGCGAAACTCTATCGCCGGTTCGATAAGTATAACACGGTGGGCAACGGAATCGCAAACCCGCAGAACCCCGTTGAACTCAAAAACTGCCCCTCTGACTGCGGCCTCTGTACCAACCACCACTCCCAGACCCTCCTTGCCAACATCGACCTCACCAACCGGTGCAACCTCGACTGCGACTTCTGTTTTGCCAACGCCCGTGCCTGCGGCTTTGTGTACGAGCCGACATTCGACGAGATCGTCAGGATGCTGCAGCTCCTCCGGGACGAGAAACCCGTTCCGGCACCTGCGGTCCAGTTCTCCGGCGGCGAGCCGACGATGCGGAGCGACCTTGTCGAGATCATCCGGAAGGCAAAGGAGGCGGGGTTCCCGCAAGTACAGATCGCGACCAACGGTGTACGGATAGCCAAGGAGCCGGAATTCGTCCAGCAGCTCAAAGACGCAGGGCTCAATACGGTGTACCTCCACTTCGATGGAGTGTCGCCGGCGACCAACCCGTTCCTGAAGATCCACGAAAAAGCAATCGGAAATCTCAAGAAAGTCGGCCTCGGCGTGGTACTCGTCCCGACAATTATCCGGGGCAGGAACGACAACGAGATTGGGGATATCATCCGGTTTGCCATCAGCCAT
>DASPUR010000204.1:0-2449 GCA_035622795.1 Methanoregula sp.
CCTTGCCGATCCCGCCCGGGATCCCGACCTCGTCCAGCGAATATTTCCCGGCCCGGTACTTCCGGATCACGTCCGAGAGAAACGCCTTCACCTCCGGGTACCCCGCGCCCTCGAGGATCTGCTCCATGACCTTCTGCTGGACCATCTTCGTGATCTGCGGCGTGTCGCTCCGGCGGATCTCGAAGCCCACGAAGTCGATCTCGTGGACGTCCTTGCCCTCCTTCCAGACGAGGAGCCCGGCGTACCGCTTCTTCTTCCCCGCCTGGAAGAAGCGCTGGTAGATCTTCTCGAACTTGATGGAGAAGAAGTGCCGGTCGGCATTGAGTTCGGTCTTTGCAAACTCCGCGTAACTCGCGTTGAGCCGTTTCTCTATCTCCCGTGCAGTCGCGATGGTCTGGTCCTGCGCAAGGCCGGCCGGGAGCTGGACCATGCAGGAGTCGGTGTCCCCGTAAATGACGGTGTAGCCCTGCTGCTCGATGACCCGGCGCGTGTGCTCGATGATCGCCCGGCCGACCGAGGTGACGGCAGCGCCGATCTCCCGGTCGAAGAGCCGGAACCGGGGGTAGCCCGAGACCCCGTAGTACGTGTTCATGATCACCTTGAGGACGTTCTGCTGCATGTCGTACATCACGTATTCGGGCGAGCCGAAGGCAAACGTGTTCCGGAGGGCCTTCTTCTCGTCCCGCTCTTTTAAGAGATCGGCAATGATGCTCCGGGTCAGGCCGTCGGGCTCCCGGTCGAACCGGATGCCGTTGGGGGCCTTGAGTTCCCCCTCAGGGTCCTTGGTCTCGGGCGAGGCGTTGATGGTCATCATCGCCATCGGGTACAGGGACTTTAAGTCGAGAACGACCACGTTCTCCCGGACGCCCCGGCTCGGCTCGAAGACGGTCGCGCCCTCGAACTCCTCGGCATTGGCAAAGCCCTTGGACGGGAGGACGTACTTCCCGTACGCCTTCCGGAGCACGTACACGTCCACCACGCTCGACGAGTTGAGGGTCTTGTCGAGGGGGCACCCGACGTACCGGGCGATCTCACGGTAAAAGCCGATGATGTTGTCCTTCCGGTTGATCTTTACGCAGAGTTCGACGTCCTTGAAGTTGTACTCCACGAGGAGGGCCGGCCGTTCCCGCCAGAGCTCGGAGATGGTGCCGGTGTACCGGACCTTCTGCTCCCCGACCTCCTCGAGCGCGACCGCATCGAGCCGGTACGACTCCTTCTGGGTGGAGTGCATCTTCTTGTACGCGGTGAGGAGGTCGAAGAGCGCACGGCCCCGGAGCGCGTTCCGCTCGGTCGCCCCGGGGAGCCGGGCGAGCACCTGCGCCTGGAGGCCGAGCCGCTCCATCCGGGCGGCGATGTACGGCATGTCGAAGTCCACGAAGTTCCAGCCCGAGAGGACGTCGGGGTCGCGGGCGGCGATGTACGCGGCGAAGGCCTTGAACATCGAGGGTTCGTCGCCGTAGGCGCAGATCGTGTGGCCTTTCTTCCGGAAACAGCCGTTCGCAAGGCCGCCGGTCGCCTGCTGCGCCCCGATATCCGCCGGCATCCCGCCGCCACCCGCGAGGAGGAAGGTCGTGTAGTCGTCCTCGAAGGAGTCGTGGCAGGTGATGCAGATGACCGCGTCGCGCTGGGGGTCGGGGAACCCCCGCTCGTCCTCGCATTCGATATCGACGATGCAGACCCGGGCGGGCGCATCGACGACGGCAGGGACGAGCTCGTGGTAGTCGGCCTCAGATCCCGGGACGGTCACGCCCCCGGTCAGGCCGCAGTCGATCATGAACCGGGTAGCAAACGGGATATCGGCTTCGAAGTGCCGGTACCGTTCCCGGGCATCCCGGACATCGCCCGGCTGCTGGGTGTAGAGCCTGCGGAGGGGCTCGCCCCGGATGGACCGGAACGTGGCGCCCGGCTCCACGGTCACCTGCGGCGGCGGGGCTTTTGCGTCCGCCTCGGTTTCGGGCACGTAGAAGTACGGCCGGAACCCCGTGACATCGACCCGGAGTGCGTTCCCTGCGGTGTCCCTCCCGAAGACGTGGATGACCGGGCCGCCCGCCGCCCGGCTGTACTCGACCTGGTTGATGGCGATCGTGGTGCCGGAAAAGGAGTCGAGGGTCGGGGCCGTGCCGGGCCGGGTGCCGGTACCGTCCGTCTGCGCCATTGTTCACTCCACCGCCTTTGCGCAGAGCCCGGCGACAAACGCGCCGGCCTCCTGCATCTTCTCGCGTTCCCAGTCGTCGAGTGGCCACTCCTCGATCGAAAGGATGCCCTCCCTGCCGACGCGGGCAGGGACCCCGAGGGAACAGCCAGAGAGGCCGTACTCGCCCCCGAGCACCGCGGAGCAGGCGACTGTCTCCCGGCGGTCCTCTGCGATCCTGCGGATGAGGCTGGCGATATGCCAGGCCGGGCCAAAGACCGTCCCGCCCTTTCCTTTGATGACCTCCATGCTCGCCCC
>DASPUR010000205.1:0-4101 GCA_035622795.1 Methanoregula sp.
CGGGTGTTCTTCCTGCCCGGGTTCGTCCTCTCCTACACGACGAACCATGATATCACCCTCGGGATCACGGTGACGGGCTCGGTCCCCGCAGGGAACACGCCGGTCACCGCGATGACCGTGAAGGAGCTCGACAACACCGGCCTTCCGGTGGCCGGCGGAACGATCGGGATCATGGAACCGGTGTCTGCTGTCTCTCCCGTACCGACGGAACAGGTGACACCGGGGACGACCACCCCCCCGGTGTCGCCCCCGCCAGCCCATCCCTCGCCGTCTGCCGCCCGGATACCGGGATTCGGCTGGGAAACGGCACTCACCGGCGCCGGTTTCCTGGGCCTGGCCCGCGCGCTCTCCGGATGGGGCCGTAAGCCCTGACCGCTGCCCCGTTTCAGGCCCCGCCGCCGGTTTCGGGAACCATACCTTCATCTCGTCAGGCGCCCTTGATATCATCCAACGGAGCTGATTCAATTCCGGGAAATCCAAAGAAGAACAACGATCCTTCTGATCCAAACGCCGTAGATGCCCAGGGGCTCCCGATCGTCCGCGTGCGGCTCCCGAAAAAATGGAACCGCGAGATGTTCGCTTCTGCAGAGCTCATGATGGGCGCGAACCACATCCGGGTCAGGTGCTACGACGGCGTGACCCGCATGGGCCGGATCAAGGGCAAGATCAAGAAACGGGTCTGGATCCGCGAGGGAGATATCCTCATCGTAACGCCCTGGTCCTTCCAGGACGAGAAGTGCGATATCCTGTACCGGTACCTGCCGCCCCAGGTCGAGTGGCTGCGCCGGAACAAGTATATCTGACCCCGGACTATCCAAAGGTTCTTCTGCCGGGAAGTCAGAAATATTAATGCAGTTTTTCGAGTAAAGACTGTTTAGGTAAAGCCATGTACGGATCAGATTTTGGTGGCCGCAGGAACTTCGGCCCGCGTGAGATGACCAAGGTCATCTGTTCAGACTGTGGAAAGGAATGCGAAGTACCGTTCAAGCCGACCGAGGGAAGGCCCGTGTATTGCCAGGAGTGCCTCCCGAAGCACCGGCGCCCCCGGTTCTAATCGACTAATCTCCTATTTTCCCTTTTTATTTTCACCGTCACTCCACCCGGTAGCCGTGGCTCTCGAGGACTGTTCTGAGCCGGTCCTCGATGTCGGCCGACCAGTCCGGCATCCCGGCGAGAGCCCGTTCCCAGATCTCCCGCAGCGCCCGGTTCTCCGAATGGAGGGCGAGGGTTCCTGTCACCCTGCCGACGAGCGCCCCCAGCGGGTCGTAGACACGCATGACCTCGCACCGGTAAAACTGGCACTGGGCCGGGCTCGTCTCATGGATGGTGCAGACGACGTGCTCCCCGCGGGGCCGGAGGAACCGGCATGCGGCCGGGTGGGCGTCGATCCAGGCTTGGTCCAGGAAGAGCTCCCGCTTGTCCTCGTCGACGACCGCGAGGAAGGGGGTGCCGGTCGCGATCGATTCGCATTCGAACCGGAACGGTCCGGCCTGCCGCTCGACGGAGATGCACTCCCCCATGCGCAGGCAGCAGATCCCGCACATCCGGCAGCGGAAGACCATGACGGATCACCTCCTGATCTGGTACGCCTCTTCGGGGAAACCGATCAGGAAGACCGCCCCCTTCCCCTCCTCGCCGACCTCCCGGATCGTCGCACCGGTGATGGCGAGGATCTCCCGTACGAGGAAGAGGCCGTACCCGGTTTCTGTCCCCTCGGTCGGCGAGAAGATCCGCTCCTTCTCCCCTGCCGGGACCCCGATCCCGTCGTCCTCGCAGAGGATGGAGAGGCCCGAACCGGTGACCCGTGTCGAGAACCGGATGGTTGAGACCTTCTCCCCGTGGTTCTGGGCGTTTTCGATCAGGTTCGAGAAGACCCGCACGAGGAGGGGGTCGGCAAAGACCCGGACCGGGTCGATCTCGGGGAGGATAGTCACGCCCGGGGAAGCTGCCCCGGATGCCGCCCGGGCGATGACCTCCGCGAGGTCCTGCCAGGCCGGCGAACGGACGCCGACATCCTGGTACTGCTTCGTGAACTCGATCAGGTGCCGCATGGAGACGGCCGCCCTCCGGGCATGCCCGAGCAGCCCCTTCGCGTCGTCGAGGGATCCGCTCTCCGCCGCGAGCTCCAGGTTCCCGTGGACGACCATGAGCTGGTTGAGGATATCGTGGCGGGTCACCGAGGAGAGGAGGTTCAGTTTCCGGTTCGCCACCTTCACGGCCTCCTCTGCCATCTTCCGCTCGGTCATGTCCCGGAAGAGGATGAGGTCCGCGGGCCTCCCCTCGAAGGAGAGGGTCCCGGCATTGAGCTCGGCGGAGAGCCGGCTCCCGTTGCGGCAGACGAGGCGGGCGTCGTACCGGCGGGGGACCTCCTCGCCCGCGATGCGCCGCTCGTAGAACTCCCTGACCCGGGGAAGGTCGGACGGGTCGATGAACCGGGCGTACGGTTCCCCGATGACCTCGTCCACGTCGCCGCCCCAGATCTTCGCCGCGAGGGTGTTGCAGAACTTCACGAGCCCGTCCTGGACGACGATGATCCCTTCGTTGGCACGCTCCACGAGGGCCCGGTACTTCTCCTCGCTCTCGCGGACCCGCTCCTCGGTCCGTTTCCGGTCCGTGATGTCCCGGAACATGATGAGGTCGGCCGGCCTCCCCTCGTAGCCGATATACCCCCCGTCCAGGTCCACGGGGAAGCTCGTCCCGTCCTTCCTCAGGAGCCGGGTGTCGTACCGGCCCGGGACCGCCTTCCCCGCCATCCGGCGCTCGTAGTTCTCCATGAGCCGGGGGAACTCGGCCGGGTCCACGAAGTCCCGGAAGGGCCGGCCCACGATCTCGCCGCACTCGCCCCCCCACATCTCGGCCGTCCGCCGGTTGCAGAACTTCACGAGGCCGTCCTGCACGACGATGATCCCCTCGTGGGCACGCTCGACCAGGTTCCGGTACTTCTCCTCGCTCTCCCGCAGGGTATCCTCGACGCGCTTGCGCTCGGTGATGTCCCTGGAGATCCCCATGACCCGGGTGACCATCCCTCCCGGGCCACGGAGGGGGATGAGGGAGGTGTCCTGCCAGAGCTCTCTCCCGCCGAAGGAGATGCGATCCTCGACTCTCACAGGTTTCCCGCCCGAGAAGACCGCCTCAAGGTTCCTCTTCAGGCGCTCGTCCGTCTCGGCCGGGAAGAGGTTGCCCCTCGGGCCGCCCACTACCTCGTCCTTCCCTTTCCCGAGGAACGCGAGGGCGCCCGCGTTCAGGTAGGCCACCCGGTCGTCGCGGTCGATGATGTAGATGATGTCCTGCGAGGCCTCGGCGAGGTTCCGGTACTTCTCCTCGCTCTCCACGAGGGCCTCGGTCGCGCGGCGGCGGCGGACGGCCTGGGTGATGAGGTTCCGGAGCTCGATGAAGTGGAGCCTCGGGTCCGTCCCCTTCTGGAGGTAGAAATCGGCCCCGCTGTTCAGCGCCTCGATGGCCACGTGCTCCTTTCCCCGGCCGGTGAGGATGATGAAGGGGGTCGCGTTCCCCGCCCCCCGGAGCTCCTTGAGGAGGCTGATCCCGTCCATCCCGGGCATCTGGTAGTCAGAGACGATGGCATCGTACCGGATCCGGGCGAGGCGCTCCAGCGCCGCCTCCGCCGACCTGACCCCGTCGACCTGGATATCCCCGCCCCTCTCGAGGAACAGCCTCGTGACCTGGAGGAGCTCCTCCTCGTCATCCACGTGGAGTACCGAGATCATCCTCTCCCACCGCCCCCTGAACCGGTAGCATGAGTGATCCTCCTGCCGGCTTAAAAAGCTGGGGAAATTCATCCGGGCCCGGCGGTCATCCGGCAGGCCCGTTCAGCCGGTGCCGTCCACGATCTTCCCGTCGCGGAGCCGGATGATCCGGTCGAAGTACTCCTTGTGCCAGTCCTCGTGGGAGACCATCACGATGGTCTGCGCGAGCTCCCGGTTGATCTCCCGGAAGAGGTTGAGGACCATCTGGGAGTTCTCGGTGTCCAGGTTCGCGCACGGCTCGTCGGCAAAGAGGATATCGGGCTTGTTCACGATGGCCCGGGCGATGGCGACCCGCTGCTGCTGCCCGCCCGAGAGCTCCCCCTGCAGGTGCCCCCGC
>DASPUR010000206.1:0-12348 GCA_035622795.1 Methanoregula sp.
GGTGGGAGAGCTTGATGTCCGGTACCATGCCTGGCCGGTACACAGGTTTTCCGTCGACGGTGGTCACCTTGATGATCCCGTCGGGATCTTTCGGCGGCAGGGGGAGCGGGGGACGGTTCAGGTCCACCACCATCCGCGAAACGGGGGCCTCGATAAAAGCAGCGACCCGGTCCTGGAAACCGAAGATCTCGCGGGTGGACGGGTCAGCATGGTACCGGATTTCATCCGGTGACAGCGCGAGGACGGGACGGACGATCTCCGGTACGTCGGTCCCGCCGTGGGGGATGGAGATGAGGAACGGCAGCTTCTCTTTCATACGCGTCTGGTATAAATGAACCGGCGGGCCGGGGCGCGCCTGGCCCGGTCAGTTCTCGGCCCGGAGCCGCGATCTCGGGGCGGCCTTGCCAAGCCCGTGGTGCATGCGACGGTAGTTCCCCCGGGGGACAAGGATCTCGAACTTCGCACCGGTCTGGTACGTCCCGGTCTCCCGGATCGACATACCGGTTGTCGAGAGGATCTCCCGGGCGAGGAAAAGCCCGAGACCGGTATTCTTCCCGTACCCGCGGGTGAAGATCCGTTCCTTGTCATGGTCGGGGATCCCGACCCCGTCGTCCTCAAACCCGATCACGAGCCCGTCGGCAGTCTCGGCAGACGTCATGCGGATCTCCTTGACCCGCCCGCCATGGGCAATCGCGTTCTCGACGAGGTTGTAAAAGACCCGTTCGAGCAGGGGATCGGCAAAGACTGAGATCCCCACCACGTCCGAGTACAGCTTCACCTTCTTGACATCGAGCATGGTGCAGGCGCGGATAAAGACGCTGTCAACGTCCTGCCAGTCGGGAGAGATGACCCCGAGGTTCTGGTACAGGCGGGTAAATTCGATCGTGGAGCCGATGGTCGCTACGGTATCCCGTACTTTTGCCAGGTACATGGAATGCTGCGGCTCGGGGGGATGCTCCCGGAAGAGCTCGATGTACCCCCCGAGCACGGTAAGCTTGTTCCGGATATCGTGGCGGGTGATCTCGGCAAGGAGGTTGAGTTTCCGGTTCGCCAGCTGGAGGGCGTCCTGCGTCTTCTTGATCTCGGAGATGTCGTGGTAGATGCTCATCAGGCACCGGCGGCCGTCGACATCGAGGGGGGTAGCGCTCACCATCATGGGTATCTGCCGGCCGGAACTGTCCACGACGATTTCCTCCCAAATCCCGTTCGCGTCACGCGCGCCGGAACCGGTCATTGCCGGCCCCGTGCCGGCGTCACCGGCCGGGTGGAGCTCGGCCTGCCGCATCGTGCGGATCTCGGCGATATCCTTGCCCAGCAGCTCCTTCGCCTTCCGGTTTGCATCGACGAGCAGGCCGGACCCGATGTCCGCTATGAAGATCGCATCGTTGGCATGGTCCATGAGCCCCTTGTTCTTCTCGTATGCCCTCCTGAGGTCGTCCTCGGCCCGCTTCCTCCGTACCGCCATCCGGATCTTGTGGCTGAGTTCGCTGAACTGGGCTTTGGGCTCGCCGCCTTTCTGGATGTAGAAGTCGGCCCCGTTGTTGATGGCCTCTATGACTACCTCCTCACGTCCCTTGCCGGTAAAGAGGATAAACGGCAGGTCGTGATGGGAAATCCGCACCTGCTTGAGGAACTCGAGCCCGTCCATGCCCGGCATCTGGTAGTCGGAGATGACCGCATCCAGGGTTTCGGCAGCCAGCATCTCGAGACCCCGGTCTGCCGAGTCTGCCGTGACGACCGAGAATTCCCCTTCCCGCTCGAGGAACAATTTTCCGAGCTCGAGCAGATCGGGCTCGTCATCGACATACAGGAGATTAATCACGCTGCTTTTAGAATCTGGTAAGGCTCATATAAAACTTTTGTGGGAATTGCCGGCGGTACATCAGCCGGTACATTCTGAGGTGCCGTGGTCCTCCAAAGGCTTTTTTGGAACTTCGGCCGGGAGTACCGGCCCGGCGCCGGATGAAGCGGACCAGCGTCCCGCCGGACGGTATATCCCGGGGTAGCCTTATATCCTTCCCCGGACATCCGGGTTGCAGGCAGAAAGCGGAAGGGAATCATGGGAGAATACGACCTGATCATCATCGGGAGCGGTGCAGCCGGGTTCTCCGCTGCCACGCAGGCCCGGCACCTCGGGGCAGAACGGGTTGCGATCATCGAACGGGGAACCCTCTGGGGGACCTGCGTCAACTTCGGCTGCGTCCCGAGCAAACTGCTCATCACCGTCGGGGAGTTGCTGTACTACCGGAACTATCGGCACCCGGGTCTCGAAGTCACCAGCCGGTTCTCCCTTGCCGCCACCCTGCAGGAAAAGCAGGACATCATCCGCCGCTCGCTCGAAAGGAAACAGCAGGCCCTTGTCGGCGAGCTCGGGGTTGATATCATCCGGGGCGAGGCCGCCTTTGTCTCCCCGGATGCGGTCAGGGCCGGCGGGGAGGAGTTCTCCGCCCCCCGGTTCATCATCGCCACCGGATCGAAGGCCACGATACCCCGGATCGACGGGATAGAGACCGTCGACCGGCCGATGACCAGTACAGAAGCGCTCGAACCGGATGCAGTCCCGGGCCGGCTCATCGTCGTCGGCGGGCGTGCGCTTGGCCTGGAGTTCGCGCAGCTGTATGCCCATCTCGGCTCTGCGGTGACGGTCCTCCAGCGGAGCAGTTCTCTCGTCCCGGAAGAGGAACCGGTGCTTGCCCGCCTCCTCGCGGAGAGCCTTGCCGAAGAGGGGCTTGCCATCCGGACCGGGGCCGGTATCCGCCGCATAGCGGGAACCGGGGGCGGGGTCCGCGTAGAGGCGGCGATCGGGGGTGAGGAAACAACGGTCGAAGCCGACCGGATCCTCTTTGCAACCGGGCGGTCTCCCAACACCCGGGAACTCAGGCCGGAACTTGCCGGCGTAACGCTCGGGAAGAACGGGGAGGTGCTGGTCGACCGGTTCCTCAGGACCTCGGCCCCGCACATCTGGGCCGTCGGCGATGTGCTGGGAGAGCCCCAGCTGGAGGTCGCGGCAAAAGCCGGGGGCGTCATTGCCGCTGAGAACGCGATCGCCGGCCGGGGCCGGGTCTTCGATACGGCAGCGCTTCCCCATGCGGTCTTTACCACACCGCAGCTCGCGGCCGTCGGGATGACCGAAGCCCGGGCACGTGCCGCCGGCATACAGACGGTAAGCCGGTGCATCCGGATGGACACGCTCGTGAAGTCAGCCATCGCCGGCGATACCCGGGGGATGGTGAAGATCGTTGCCGAAGCGGGGACGGAGCGGATTTGCGGGGTCCATATCATTGCGCCGCTCGCAGCAGACATGATCCAGGAGGGCGTCCTCGCAGTAAAGCACGGTCTTTCGGTCCAGGACATCATCTCCACCTTCCATGTCTTTCCCACCATGACCGAGGCGATCTGGGTCTGCGCCCGGGCCTTCCGGCACCCGTCATCCGGGCCCTGCGATGCTGCGGGATCCCCCGGGAAGGCTCCCGGCGCGCCCGGCTCCCAGGCCCCGCAAGGGCGGACGGGAGAAAAATTGATAATCAAGCCACCGTATTGAAGTGTTATGTTCGATATCGTCACCACCAAGCGCATGCCGGACGGCATCGTGGTATTCTGGCTCGATGATGAAGGAAAGAAGTTCGAGGCGTTCGGGTACTCCAACCTTATCGACATGAAAGTGAATGCACTCGATCTTCTCAACCATCCGGGCAATTACGCGATCGATGCCGAAGACAGGAAGCTTGTGCAGAAAGTGTGATCACCTGGCCTGATCGGGGAGTGCACGGAGGTACCGGTCCACCGGTGCATCTTTTATGGCCAGGCGATCCCGGTCCGAAGAAGAGACCGGGGATCCGGGCTGCCGGGGGCAGCAGCAAGGATTATAATCCGGTATGACAGAGCATCACCGCCATGGGGACCGTGACCGATGATCCCCGCCTCCGGGAGAGGCGTTTTGTCTTCTCTGACCGGCACGATGCGGGGAGACAACTGGGCGAACTGATCCGGTCGATGCCGCCTTCAGGGAACCCGGTGGTGCTTGCCATACCGGCCGGCGGGGTCCCGATCGGAGCGGAGATCGCCCGGGCCATCCATGCGAAGTTCGGCCTTGCAATCGTCCGGAAGATCCAGGTCCCGGGAAACACCGAGGCGGGGTTCGGTGCGGTGACCTGGGACGGCCAGGTCCTCATCAACGATATCCTCAGGACCGCCCTTGGCCTGACCGAATCGCAGGTCGCGGCTGCAATCGCGAGCACCCGGCAGAACGTCTCCGAACGGACGGCCCGGTTCTCGGGCGGCTTCCCCCTGCCGGAGGTTGCCGGAAGGCAGGTATTTATCGCCGACGACGGTCTTGCCTCCGGGTTCACCATGCTCGCCGCAGTTGCCGGCATCAGGAAACTCCACCCGGCGCGGATCACGGTCGCGGTCCCGACCGCGTCGGCTTCCGTGGTCGAGACCGTGGCCCGGCAGGTCGACCGGCTGGTATGCCTCAATATCCGGTCCGGCCCCCGGTTCGCGGTTGCCGAGGCCTACAAGCGCTGGCATGACCTTGACGACAACGAAGTCATAGCCGAACTCGGTTTTTTCCGGCCGGGGAAACGGGAAGTCCCTTAAAATCCACCGGCATCTGGTTGAATACTCCTGGGAACTATCTTTTTTACCCCGGTATTTACGCGGAATTCCGGCGGGACTGCCCGAACGCCCGGAGCGCTTCGGGGGCCCCGTCCAGGATCCGCCGGGCGGTATTGTACGCGCTCGGGGTCTTTTCCGGGTCCAGCCCGTCGATGATACCGGTGAGGATGGAGACAAGGGGGACGTGGTATTCTGCTTCCATGCGGTCGATGGCGTCGAAGGCGTGGAGGATCGAGACCGTGGTGAACTCGTTGATCGGCGCAAGCATGAGGATCGTGGTTTTCAGAAATTCCCTCCCTTCCCCGGTCTGCAGCGACCGTTTCCGGTTCATGGCGAACCGGCCGAAGAGGGCCCGCTGGTCGTTGGCCTGGTCGATCCTGAACGACGGTGAATGGGCGACCCGGCTGATGATCTGGACAAGATCCGGTCGCGAGAGCCCGGCTGTAGCCGAGAGGAAGTTCTCCCAGCTTACCGGATGGCCAGCGGACTCATCCCCGAACGCCGCGAGAAGACGATCGCGCCCGGGGAACGAACTGTCCATGAGCAGGGCAAATGCGGTGAGCCGGTCGCTGGCGCTGTCGGACTCTTCGAACTGTTCAACCAGCACCCGGTGGACCTCCGGCGTATCGAGCCGGGCAAGGACTGCAAGACAGGTATTGGCTGCGCCCCGGGTTTTGATCGCCCCGGCTTTTTCTTCTATCCCATCTTTCACGGAAAACGGAAGTTTGACCGACCCGTGAAGCCCGGCGTACCGTTCCATGAGTTCACCGGAATGAGCTGCTGCGGTGGCTTTCAGGATCTTCTCCCTGGCTTCCCAGAGTGCCTGGTACCGGTGCGCGAAGGCCGGGTCCTGCACCGAGTCGGGGATCGCTGCGATCTGCCCTCCGGTCCCGGAGAGTGCCGGGTCGGCAAGGAGCCGGAAGAGGAGGCCGGTAACCCTGCTGTCCGGTTCCCCGGCCGGATCGGCGAGCAGCCGGATCTTCTCCCGGTCGGTGATCGCGAGGAATGCGAGGTACCGGGCGACGATGTCCGGGTCCTTCTCTGCCTGGATATACAGTTCTTCGACCGGAGGGTCGTACCGGGTGCGGCCATAGAATGAGAGCCCCCGGTTCAGGGAGAGGAAGGCGGGCATCTCCGGCGCAGGAACGGTAATGGTTGTCTCCCGGTCGCGTATCCTCCGGGTGTACTCAGTGATATCCGTGCCGTTCCCTCTGACCAGGGCGAACCTGAACGGGAAGTCCCAGGGCGTGCCGCTGCCGTACCCTGACTGGCTGAGGCGGAGTTCCAGCTGGCGGGAATCAGGATCGAAGCGGGCGGCAGCGTCGACCGTCGGGAACCCGGTCCGCTTCAGCCAGCCTTCTGCCATCCCGGCAAGACTGGCACCCGATACCTCTTCCATCGCGGCTATCCAGTCCTCCCGGGAAGCGTTGCGGTGCCGGAACCGGCGGTGATAAAGGTCGAGGCCGCGGGCGAATACCTCCTGTCCTATGGTGGTCTCGATCATCCGGACGAACTCGGGCCCTTTGACATACGTGATATCCGTGATGAGTTCGTTCGGGTCGTTAAACCCGTCCGGCTCGACCGGCATCGACGCCGCGCCGCTGTCGAGCGCGAGCGTCCCTGAGACCGGCGCAACGATTCCCGCGACGTTCCTGAGCCGGGTATAGTCATCCCCGAAATGAAAGGCATGGTACTGGTTCTCGACGTGGACGGTCACAGCCTCGTTGAGCCAGATCGAGAAGGGCGACCGCCCCGTCACTTCCGACCCGTTGAGGTTGTGGTAGAACTCGTGGGCCTTGACGTCCACCATATACTCAAAGGCCGGATCGGTCTGGCCGGAAAAAGGCATGATCCGGTTGGTGGTGATGGTGGTGTTTCCCACGTTCTCCATGCCGCCAAAATCGGAGTTCTGCATCCCGATCTCCCGGTATACCGAACCGGTGTACTGGTATCCCGGTGTAATTCCCGCCGCCATGCGTGCGAGTTCTGCATCCAGGGCCGCGAGTTTTTCCGGATCCCCTCCGGAAACCCGGAGCTTCGCGGCCTCGAGGGTCCGGGAATAGATCTGCTTCCGGAGCCCGGCTGCCCTGTACATCTCCGGTCCGGTGAAAAGGTAGATCCAGAGGATGCTGTCGAGGAGGTACCCGAGCGCTTCTTCTGCCCTGTCCGTATCCGATCCCGGCGGCACCAGCAGTTCCAGACGGCAGCGCTTTCCGTCCGGGTACACCAGGTCCCGCGAGAACCCTGCATACGTACCGCACCCGAGGAAGAAGAGGTACGGGGCCATCGGGGTCGCCGAGTTCTCGTACGAGACCGCGGCCCGGCCGGTTCCGGCCCTGTGGCGCGGGACCGACAGGTTTCCGTTCGATAGAAGGTGGGTGTACCGTTCATCGGCGGTGATCGTCACCGAGTACGTGCACTTCGCTGTCATGTCATCGATGCAGGGGACGATCCGCTGGAACCCCCACTGCTGGCACTGGGTGATCTGCTGGGGCGGCGCACCGGGCGGGATTACGTCGTAATACAATCCCTCGAGCGTGGTGCGGTTCGGCCGGCAGGTCGTCCTGGTCCGGACCGTGACCTCTGTTCCGGGAGGGACCGGCCCGGAAAAGGAGAGGTGCAGCAGGCCTGCGGCTGCATCGTACCGGTACCCGACCGGATATGACTCGCAGCTCACTGCGAGGATTCCGAGATCTTTTGCATTGAGGGCAAGCCCGGTGAGCGGGCGATCGCCCGTCATGAACTTCATGGCCGAGTCAACGACAGTATGATCGTCGAAGACATCAAAGGAGAGGTCCATATGGAGGACCTTCACCGCCGGTTCTGCAAAATCTCCGGGGTGGTACCGGAACAGGGATTCGGTCATATCAGCACTCCGATGGGTTTACCGGGGAAAAAAGGTTGTGCCGGCCGCCTGCCGGCCCGCTCGCGGCCGGCATTCCGCGAAACGGCTGCACCGGTCACGAGGGGTTTTTCCGGTGGTGCTTCACTCCAAGTGCCCTGCGGACCGATTCCCGGGTCTCCTCCGGGAGATCGAGGCCGTCCAGGGACCGGGAGAGGAGGAATAGTGCCATCTCCTGCCCGTGAGGGGTCTTAAGAAACGCGTCCACCGCCTCCTTCCCCTCGGGGCTGGACAGGTAGTCCCGTATCATCTTCTGTCCCTGGGGGCTCGAGAGGAAATGCGCAGCCATCCCGCCGAGGCCGTGAAGGTGTGACATCCTAATCGCTCCATTGGTCCCTGTGTGATACCCGGATCTTGTATCCCGGCACTATAAAAGGGCCCCCCGGTCACGGGCATGGAACATTTTTATAAAAGAAAGCAGTAACTCCATGCTGACCGGAGGATATACCCGTGAATGCTCTGAAAAGATCGCGCCTGTCAGCATGGTGCTGTATGGTAATCTGCCTGTCCCTGATGATCAGCATCCTTGCCGTAGCCGCAGACGGGCAGTCGGCCGGAAGTATCACGCGGGGGAGCCGGTTTACGGTGACGGTTACCGGCCAGCCCAGTACACTCTACTATGTCTGGGACGCCCGGACCTTCTCGATGTCGGGGGCCCCGGGTGACCAGCCCCCGGTTATTGCCGGGGGGACGTTCAACCTGCAGAAAGACCCGGTGGGCGGACCGTACACTATCGGGATGCACGTGACCAGCAACGGGAAGACCATCATAGACGACGTTGCACCATCGAACGGGCAGTTCTCCAACACGGACTACTATGCCACAATTACGACGGATGCAAACGGGCAGGGGACCGTCGAGTTCCTGACCAGTTCGAACACCGCCGCCCAGCACTTTGCGATCCGGGTCGAGGACCAGGGCGGGAATAGCCCCGGAACCTATCAAGCGACCGCCAACCTTTTCCCCCGCACCACGCCGCCGACACCCTCTCCCCTGCCGACAGCCTCTCCCGTTCCATCAACGACAGTCCCGACGATAACGGAGACGACCGTTGTATCCTCAGTCACGTCGGCAGCGCCGGCAAGTACACCTGCCGCATCGCTTCCGGGGGCCGCTGAGAACACCGGCGCGGGAGCACCGCCGGTTACCCCTGCCAGGATCTCACCCGTCCCCCCGGCTGTAGGAATCCTCGCTCTTATCGCCGGTCTTGCCCTTGCGGCAAAGAGATGACCGGCCTTCGTTCCTTTTTTCGCCAGAACCCTTAAGAATCCGAAGCTGCGATCCGTGGCCCGGAGGCAAAACAGCCATGAAGCTCGCATTATCGGCAAGGCCCGGGTACGGGATAAACATGGGAACCGGCACCGGGTACCGGCTCGCGAAGAAGTAGAAAAAAACCTACGGCCGGATCACCGGATTGCGTCCTCTCCGAGGGCTTCCCGGCTCCGCATCTGGTAGAGGACGGTCGGATCCATCCCGCGGAACGTCTCTTCGCCGGTCCGCATGATGACTTCCGTCACACCGCTGTTGACGATCATCTTGGAGCAGAGGAAACAGGGCCAGATCTGCGTGATCGCACCGGTCCCGACATCGAAGCCGGCGAGGTAGAGCGTACAGCCCCGGGCGAGTTTTCCTGCCTGGATGAGGGCGTTCATTTCCGCATGGACGCTCCGGCACCGCTCGTAGTTCGATCCGGAGGGGATATTGTGATCTCTCCTCCAGCAGGTCTTCAGTTCGGTACAGTCCATCTGCTTCCGGGGTGCCCCGGTGTACCCGGTCGAGACGATCGTATTGTATTCGTCCACGATGATAGCGCCGAAGTTGCGCCGGAGGCAGGTGCCCTGCCGTGCGCACCGGGCAGCGAGGTCGAGGAAGTACTGGTGGCGGTCGGTCCTCATCACCCAGTATTTGGCATGCCTCAATATTAATACGGCACGATTTTCCGGCCGGTGATCCCGGCCTGCCCGGGTTCTGCAGTATGCCCGGTTAATGTACCCGATAACCATACACCGTTCACCAGGCCGGGTGGTATACGAGAAAAATACCGGCGATCACCGCGATCTGGAGAGCGAGAAAGGCCGGTACGAGGGAGAACCGCGGGTTACGGATCTTGTGCCGGAAGACGACCATGCCGGCACATGCCCCGAAGGGGCCGGCAGCGGATGCCGCGATGAGCCTGCGTTCGGGCACCCGCCACCAGCCGGACACCGCCGCGATCTTGTCAGTCCCGAAGAGAAGGAAGGAACCGCCGTTCACGAGCGCAAGAACGGAGGCGAGCATGAGAAGCAGTTCATTCATCTGTACGTACTGATGTACCGCGGAATAAAAAATCCCCGCCGGTCACATGCGGGGGACCGGGGCGAAGGATCACGAGTACCGGCGCGAAAAAAGATCTTTTCCGGCCCCCGTACCGGAAACACTTACTTCCGGGTACCGGTCCTCGTCATACGCTTTGTCGGCTTGATCGGCCCCGGTTTGTTGGTATGGGTGGGCAGATCTTCCCCGTGAGGATGGGAGTGGGTGTCATGCCGCGGCGGGAGGACGGGCCGGTGCTGGGGGTGGTGGGTGTGCTGCGGGCTCAGCCCACGGATCATGAAGGATGACGGATAGTGCGGCTTATGCGGGTGGCTGTGGTCCTCCGGGTGGTGCAGGGCGTCCTCGAGCTGCCGGTCACGGTCATGGCTTGAAAGCTCCCCGATGTGAGTGCCGGTATGGGATTCGTGGTGATGCGCTGCCGGTCTCCGGGTAAGTCGTGGTGACATGGGGAGTAGTCCCGCTCTTCCCTCATAAAAGATTCGGTATCCGAAGAATTCCGCGAAGCGGGATTCGAGGATGAGAAGAACCCTTCAGGGTTCTTCGAGTTCGGTTAGTATCAGAAACGGAGAATCCAGCGAAGCGGGATTCGACGACGAGAAGAACCCGTCAGGGTTCTTCGGGTTTCCAATAATATCAGGATACGGATCAGGTCGTCGGTGCCCTCTCGAGGACCAGCCGGAACCGTGCTTTCTTCGCCTCAGGGCGGTCTGCCATCGCGCCGGAAATCCAGCGGGCGATCGCCCGTAATACCGTAAGGGTCCTTTCCGTCGAAAAACTTCCGCCGGCACAGATGTACTCGCCATCGCTCTCGGGCTGGATCAGCGGGCTGATCGTCCATCGCCCGCAGATATCGATCGCGATCGAGAGACCATGAGTGAACCCGGAGCTGGTAAGGCGAAGTTCTTCCGGTGAACAGTCAACGACAATCTTCTGTTCCGCTCCCACTCTCTGTACCTCCTCGCTCACATAGGTTGCGAGGTCCCGGATCGTCAGGAGCAGATCCGCATCTTCCGGCGCCAGCATGTACAAATCCCCGTAAAGAGTCTGTTGATCCGGATTCATGCTGTCTATCCCTATATAAGTTATCCGGAAAGATGGCCGGTTTACCGGCCCTCACTCGCAGGACCGTTCTTACTTCAGAACCGGCCGCCATCTCCCGGGTGAGGTAGTTGCAGGACTCCGGCAGTCCTGAATCATCAGACAGCCGCGGATAAAATACCGCGTCGCGGGTCCGACACGTTCATCACCTTTTCCGGTGAACCGGATAAAAAGCAAAAAAACTGCGGAAAAAGAACCAGAAGGGTGCTGTTCTTTCCGCCAGGGGAACGTAGTCATGGCTCCCGACATACCCGTACCGCCCGATCCTGCCCGGAGCGGAAGGCCCGATCCGTTACGGGACTTTTTCCGGCGCCCGGTCTTCCTGAGCCTCACCATAGGAATACCGTTCTGCATCTTCAAGCTGCTCTTCGGCCTGACGGCGATAAGGACCGGCGGTGACATGGGCCCTGCCCTCCCGGTTATCGGCTGGGGGATTGTCGTCTGGGCAGGTGCGGACGCCATCCTGAACACCGGAAGGATCGTCCTCGACCTCCTCAACCGCCCTGCGTGGTTCGAGTACTGCACGATCGCGGAAGCGGGAAGGTTCTTCCACCGGCCCAATGTCTTCCTCGCTGTCGACACGCTCCTCACGTTCTCGATCATTTGTGCCATGCTCTGGTCCGGGTGGATTGCCCGGCTCGATACCGTGGGCTCGTATCTCTGGTATTCCGCAACGACGCTGAACCTGATCAGCCTCTCGCTGGTCTCCCTGTATACCGAGATCCGGGTCCCCTGATCGCGGAACAATCTGCCGGAAGGACTTTCGTAAACACACGCAGGTTCTTATACTTTCGCACCCTGTTTACTAGCACAGTTGTAAGACTGTGAGTAACAACCATGTATGGATCAAATAATTTTGGTGGCAGCAGAGGGCCCAGAGATTTCGGCCCCCGCGAAATGACGAAAGTGACCTGTTCAGACTGTGGAAAGGAATGCGAAGTTCCGTTCAAGCCCACAGAAGGCAGGCCGGTATACTGCAGGGACTGTCTCCCGAAGCACAGAAAACCCCGGTTCTAAGATCACGGGTTTTTATCAACTCATTTTTTTTAGCCGCTGTTTTACGTTTAATCTCATCTCCAAGCAGTCGCTCACGTTTTTCCCGAAACGGGCGGATTTTGGGTTTTCCATTGCAGTTGTTCAGTTTTACGACTAATCCGCGATCAAATCATCGTAGTATTAATAGGTGAAAATTTTAGTATATTCTATGAAACGGGAGGTTATTCTTCTCTTCGTTGCCGGTTTTCTTCTGGTCTCTGGCTGTACGAACCCGCTCACCGGTCTTCCCACGCAGTCGCCGGACCTTGCCATGAACCAGAGTGCGGTGTTCGGGCAGGAAGGGTACGAGTTTGTTGCCACCCTCGACCACTTCACGGTCGAACCCACCGGTTCCGGCGCTCATACCATCACCTTCGGTTTTACCG
>DASPUR010000207.1:0-9821 GCA_035622795.1 Methanoregula sp.
ACGGGGTTCTTGAGGACAGGTACCGCAAGAACATGGCCGAGGACGAAGCGATCGATATCGCAGTCCGCGGACTGAAATCAGCAATGAAGCGCGATGCAGGTTCCGGAGAAGGGATCCAGGTTGTCGTGATCACGAAAGAAAAATACCATGTGCTGGGTGAAGAGGAACTGAAAAAATACCTCGCCAAAGCCCCCGCATGATCTTTTTTTAGGACTTTTTTATGCAGATTGAAGAACGGCTCAGAGAGCTTAAGGATAAGATTAACGAGAAGGTGCCTCATGGCATCACGGTGACGCAGGTCGAATTTGAAGGGCCGGAACTCGTCATCTACACTGATGACCCGAAGAGATTCGCTGACGAGGCAGACCTGATCAAGACGATCGCACGGGACCTGCGCAAGCGGATCGTGGTGAGGCCCACGGTCCTCGAAGATCCCGAAAAAGCATACAACGAGATCAAGGCTGTAGTCCCGGAAACGGCAGGGATCACCGACATCTTCTTTGATTCCGATACGGGCGAGGTCCTGATCGAGGCAGAGAAGCCGGGTGTCGTGATCGGGAAGAACGGTGCGACCCTGCGCGAGATAACCAAGCACATAGGCTGGACCGCAAAGGTCGTCCGGACACCCCCCATCGAAAGTTCCACGGTCAAACAGATCCGCCAGTACCTGCGGGCCACCAACGAGGAACGAAAGGCATTCCTGCGGACCATCGGCAGGCGCATCCACCGGGACATCCCCGGAAGGGAAGAGATGGGCAAGGATGCGACCAAAAAGGACCAGTGGGCACGGGTGACTACGCTCGGCTGCTGCCGGGAGGTCGGCCGGGCGGCGTTCCTCCTGACTACCCCCAACAGTCGCGTCCTTATCGACTGTGGGGAGAAACCGGATAACACGAACGGTACTCCGTACCTCTATGTCCCCGAGATCCACCCGCTTGCACAGCTCGATGCGGTAGTCCTTACCCATGCGCATCTCGATCACTGCGCTCTCATCCCGCTGTTGTACAAGTACGGTTACGAAGGCCCGGTATATTCCACTCCTCCAACACGGGATCTCTCCGCAATGCTCCAGCTCGATTACCTCGACGTCATCCACAAGGAAGACCGGAAGGTACCTTACTCCTCGAACGAGGTCAAGACCTACATACGGCATTCCATATCCCTCAATTACGGGAGCGTCACCGATATTGCGCCGGATATCAAGCTGACCTTCCACAATGCCGGCCACATCCTCGGATCCGCAATCGCCCACTTCCATATCGGCGAAGGATTGTACAATATCGCGTTCACCGGCGATTTCAATTACAGCAAGAGCCGTCTCTTCAACCCCGCCGTCAATCAGTTCCCCCGCCTGGAAGCGCTTTTCATGGAAAGCACCTATGGTGGTTCAAATGATTTCCAGCAGCCCCGTTCCGAGGCCGAGGCACGGTTGTACGAGACCATCAACACGGTCATCCAGCGCGGTGGCAAGGTCATCATCCCCGCATTCTCGGTCGGGCGTTCCCAGGAAGTGATGCTCGCGCTCGAGGAAGGAATGCGCCTTGACAAAATCCCGAAGGTGAAGATCTACCTTGACGGCATGATCCGCGAGGCGACCGCGATACACACGACGTATCCTGAATATCTGAACACGGAACTGAGGAACCTCATCTTCCGGGAAGGGATGAACCCCTTCCTCGCTGAATGTTTCCTCCAGGTCGATTCCCAGGAACTGCGCGAGAAGGTTATGGCAGGCGACCCCTGCGTAATAATCTCGACAAGCGGGATGCTCAATGGCGGACCGGTCATGGAATATCTCCTGAACCTTGCCCAGGACGAGAGGAATGCGCTGGTCTTTGTGGGATACCAGGCCGACGGTACATACGGACGCCGGATCCAGAAGGGATGGCGTGAGGTCCCCATGGGCCGGAAAGGAACGATCACCATAAACCTCGAGATCGTTACGGTTGACGGATTCTCGGGCCATTCCGACCGGCGGCAGCTCATGAACTATATCGGGCAGATACAGCCGCGGCCCGAAAAGATCTTCTGTATCCACGGGGATGAAAACAACACCATCGATCTCGCCAGTTCGATCTACAAGCGCTACCATATCCAGACCCATTCACCGATGAATCTCGAGACCTACCGCATGGTCTGATTTTTTGCCCATGAAACCCACGATCCCCCTTTTTCTGGGCGTCTTCGCGGTCATGGCTCTCTCCAATTCCATTGTTCCTGTCCTGCCTGCCTATTCCCGGGACCCGGCTTTCCAGGGTGCGGTGTACGCAGCCTATTTCCTCGGCGCATTTCTGATGACCCTCCCGTCAGGGATACTTTCAGACCGGTACGGCCCTCTGGCTTTTGTCCGGGCAGGACTCTTCCTGACCTTTGCCTCCGGTATCCTGATGTCACTGACAACCAGCCCTTTCATCCTGGTTCCCGCCCGCCTGCTTGAAGGGATTGGGGCCGGCATCTTTGTAGCCTCGGCATTATCGTACGTGAATGCGATGCCCGGACACCGCAGGGAGAGCGGGATATATATGGCGCTGCTGAATGCCGGTCTGGTTACGGGCCTCTTCCTTGCGGGCTGGCTGGATACGGTAACGTCCCACCCTGCTGCGGGCATCATCCTGTTTACCCTTCTGTCAGCTGTTTCGGCCGGTGTGTCCCTCGCTGCACCGGAGACCTCGTCAGGACAACAGTCCCGGAAACCCTGCTCCGTACTCCCGCTCGTCAGGGACAATTGCGGGATCTGGTATTCATCGGTAATTCTCATAGGGGTAACGGGTGTAGCCGTGTCCCTGTACCCCGAATATTCCCTGCTCTCCCCGGCTTTAGTTGGCTTCTGGACGGCTGTGATGAGTATCTCAACCATTGCCGCCCTCATCCTGACGTCAAAGGCCACATGGCCGCCGGTGCCGGTAATACGGGCCTCAGCAATTCTGATGGGAGCCGGGGTATTGCTGACTCTCGTCTCCCCGCTCGGATTCCTCGTCCTCGGATGGGTTGCCGGTATGGTTATTGCAGCCCAGCTGGCCGCACTCTCAGGAGGGCGCGAGCAGGGCATCGTGATGGGCCTTTTCTCAACTTCGGGATATCTTGGCATGACCGTTCTCCCGTTTGCTGCCGGTCTGGCAGCCCGTATCGCGGGCTACCCCGCTGCTTTCCTGCTTACTGCAGTGCTCGCGCTCTCCGTTGTCTTTTTCCTAAGGGATTCTCAGTGCCGGAAAGTGCAGGGTTTTGCATAAGATCATTAGAAAACAATACATTCATCAGCGATAAGATAAAAAGTCGTCATGAGATTATGAAAAAAATACTGGTATTGGCAGCCATTCTCTTCGGTCTGCTGCTTGTTACCGCGGTCCACGGAGAGGATGCGCAGGAGTGGTACGTGAAAGGGCAGAGTGCTGCAGGGGCCGGGAACTTTGCCGAGGCCATAACCGATTACAACAATGCAATATCCCTGGACAAGAATTTTATCTCGGCAATTTCTGCAAAAGCGGCCGCATTGAACTCCCTCGGGGAGTATTCCGATGCGCTGACTGCCGCCCAGCAGGCACTCTCGCTCCGGGGCACTGATGCAACAGCACTGCACGCCCAGGCAGACGCCCTTTTCAACCTCGGCAGATGGGAAGAAGCGGTTGCTGCTTACGACAAGCTCTTTCAGTACCAGGCCAACTACGCGGATGCCTACTGCAACCAGGGGACGGCCTACATGAACCTGAACCGGAGCTCCGATGCTTCGGTCTCATTCCAGCAGTGCACAACGATTGACCCCAACAACTATATGGGCTGGAACGATCTGGGAGAATCCCTTCTGGCGCAGGGAAAATACAATGAATCGCTCTCAGCGTTCAACCACGGGACCAGTGTAACGGTTACCAACGCCACCTTATGGAACAACAAAGGGACCGTTTATCTCGCACTCGGCCGGTACCAGGACGCCTGGGAAGCGATAAACAAGGCGCTGGGGATCGATCCCAATTATCTTGATGCACAGCAGAACCTCGCGAAGGCTACTTCCGGGAATGGCCAGGTGTACCAGATCGTCGGCACGATCACGCCGGTCCCTACTATCAGCCGGATCGGAACCCTGTTCACAACTGTCCCTGCGAGCGAACAGCCGTCCGAAGAGATGACAGAGGTCCAGGCCTCCTTGACTCAGGAAACCGCTGCGGAAACGACTGCGGCCGTAACGAAAAAGACCACTTATTCCCCGCTCAGCCCCCTGGCGGCAATCGGTGGACTGATTGGCGGGATGGCGATTGCCCTTGCAGTCAGGACACGAAAGGGGCGTAAGATATAATCCCGAACCTCTTTTTATCCCCTTCCCGTGTGCTCGGACAAAATCCCAGGGCGCAATCAATTTTTATTTTTTACCCGTTCCTTTCGAAACATAACCTTCCATGAGCCTCCGATAGATCTCCGTTGCTTTCTCCAGTGCTCTGGTTCTCACCCGCTCGTTTACGGCGTGAAGGGTCGAGATCTCGCCGGGTCCGTACTCCACCACCGGAAATCCTGCGTTCCTCAGGTGGCGTGCATCGCTTGCGGCCCATTGTACAATAGGGGCGGCATCGAGACCGAGGACCGCTTGGACCGCTGAGCAGGTTCGTGAGACAATCCGTGAGCCGGGATCGGTAATTGAGGGTTCGTGGGTGACGAGGGACCGGATGGTCCCGTGCCCGGCGTGCCGGCGGAGATCCGTGACGACACCGGAGATATCGCATCCCCAGGGGATCCTGAGTTCGAGGTCGAGCCTGCAGTGTTGTGCGACGACGTTCGATTTTTCGCCCCCCTCAATAATACCGGGATTGTAAGTGATTTTCCGAAGGACGCTCTCCACGCCGGGGAGCGCAAACTCCTGCGAGAGGATCAGGGAGGAGCGTCTGATGACGGTTTCGTAATCACCGCCTACGGGATATTCCTTCTCGTTGAGGGTCCGCACGAAAGTCATGAAGTCCATCGCTTCCATGATGGCACTCCTTCCAACCGCCGGGTAAAGGGAACCGTGGGCAGGTTCGCCGCTGAATTCAATTTCCATCCGGCAGAGCCCTTTCTGACCGATTGAGGGGCTGCCTGCGGGGGAGGGTTCTGCGATCAGGCAATCGCACGGATGGATGAGCCCTTCGGAAAGGAGACGACATATCCCCATATCACCGCCGGTCTCTTCGTCGCATACAAATGCCAGCGTAGCCGGGAGGGGAATATCTCCATCAACAAAAGCGCTGCACGCCCCGAGCAGAGAGGCACATCCGCCTTTCATATCCGTGGAACCCCGCCCCCAGACCCATCCATCCTCGATTGCTCCTGAGAACGGGGGGCGGTTCCACCCGTCTTCCATTGCGGGAACCACGTCGACATGCCCGCAGAGGAGGAGGCCGGTTCCCGTCCCCGTCGTAACCAGGTTGCATTCCCCGCGGGTATTGGTGAGGATCCGGCAATTGATACCCCACGTTCCGAGCAGTTCACGGATGTATTCTATAACCTCGTCCGTTCTCCCCGGTGGATTCTCAGACCGGATTGATACGAGATCCGAACAGATCCTGCTTACATCCATGGTCGGTGCCGCCCTATTATGCGCTGGTGATATATTTCCTGAAAAGACCGGCAAGAGAGCCGTCCTCATACAGGCCCTTTAAAAATTCCGGGTCAAAGAACTCATCAATCATCGCAATAAAGAACTCCGGGGAAATGCTCTCTTTCGTATCCGGATCGAGGACGATCCTGAAACTCCGGTACTCTGCCGGGTCTTCGGTATCATAGATCATCTGCCAGAGCGATGGCAGCCGTGCAAACCGTTCGGGGTGGTCTTGGCGGAGCCAGTTGACAAACCCCGCAAATTTCGGACGGTCCCCCCGTTTTTCTTCGTCAATCCTCCAGCGGAGATACTCCCCGGTCATGACATTCTTGGGAGACATATAATTGAATGCGTACACGCCACAGGTATAATCGATGTGTGCGAGGGCATCGATAAGATAGAAATAGAGTACCCGGTCGAACAACGTCGTATCGTGGAGGATGAAGTTCCTTCCGTAGAGGTGAGCGAGAACCCCTTCATACTCATTTTCCGCCTGCATATCCCTCTTGTTCGTGCCTGTATAGTAAAAACATTATGGGATCTCCAAAAAAGAGAGGACATTTATAGCCGGATAATCCCGGAGTGGTATTACTTATAAAACGGCTCGCGTAGTGCGACAGCCTTCCTGAAAAGGTCTTCGAGTTCTTTTCCTTTCCTGTTCCGGATATCGATATGGTTATCGGTGCGGAGCAGGCAGGGCTTGAGTTTTCCATCGGAAGTGACCCGGAGGCGGTTGCAGAACCCACAGAATTCCGTGTTATGGAGCGGCCGGACAACCTCGACCTCCGCTCCATCGAGACAATATTTCTTCCGGTGGTGCATCCTACGGGTGATGATCTGGTTGGAATGCGCTGCCAGTTCCTGTTCCACACCATCCAGATCCCCGTGGGACGTGCAGTTATTGAAATTCATCAGCTCGATGAGCTGGAGTACGAGGTGACGGTTGCCCCGCACATATGCGAGGAAGTTATCAATTTCACGGTCATTGATGCCTTTTAAAACGACCATATTGAGTTTGATGGGAGTGAGGCCAGCATCCAGTGCCGCTGTTATCCCCTCGAGAACATCGCCAAGCCTGTCAATTCCGGTAATTTTCCGGTATGTTTCCCGGTCGAGGCTGTCCAGGCTCACATTGACACGCCGGAGCCCGGCCTTCCGGAGATCTGCTGCAAGCCCGGCAAGAAGCGTCCCGTTGGTGGTGATGGACGATTCCATTCCGGAAGGAACGGACCCCACGATGTCGACGAGGTCCGGGCGGAGGAGAGGCTCGCCGCCGGTAAATTTTACGCTCTGGATCCCGAACTTCGCTGCTACCCGGAGGATCTCAGCAATTTCTGCAGCGGAAATCTGCTCCCCCCGCTGCTTCTCGCCTTCCCGGTGGCAGTAGATACAGGAAAGGTTACATTGAGGCGTTAGACTTATTCTCAGGTTGGTAACCGGACGATTAAATGGATCTTTCAGGATCACGCAGTTCCCCCGACACTTTGTATGTTATCCAATGAAATTTTTCGCTACGATGTAGAGTTCCGTGCTCCCCTTTCGCGAAGACTTGGTGTTGCAGGTCTTCACCGAATAAAAGTGCTTTTTGGTTTCCCCGTACAGCTCGGGAAAGTCAGTTCCCTGGAAGGATTTTATTGCAAAATTCCCTCCCTGTTTAAGTACGGCGCAGGCAAATGCGAGGGCCTGTTCGTTCAGCTCGATAATTCTTGCCTGATCATAGCTTTTATGCCCGGAGAGCTTCGGTGCGGCGTCGCAAACGACGACATTGACTGTCCCTGTCAGGGCACGGACCTGCCCGATAACCCCCGGGTCGTTGAGGTCCCCTTCAATGGTGTCCGTACCTTCGAGATCTGCGATGGGGTTGAGATCTATACCGATCACCCGGCCCTGCGTGAGTGTCCGTAAAACCTGCAGCCAGCTTCCCGGCGCGGCCCCGAGGTCGACCACGTTGTCGGTAGGACGTATGATCGAGAATTTCTTCTGGATCTCGAGCAGTTTGTACGCTGCCCGCGAGCGGTACCCCTCGTGTTTTGCCCGAAGGTACGTCCGGTCGTACCCCCACTGTGAACCCATTATCCGACTCTTTCCCCCCGGATTTTCCCGCAGGAAACCCGAAAACGCTATAATTAAAGTATGACGATATACTGTATAAGAGAGTTTGTTAAGGGGTAAGCGATGTTAAAAGCAACAATAGACGCAGATATTTTCAGGGAGTTCATTGAAGCGATCAACGCACTCGTACCCGAGTGCAGGCTGCACACGACAGAGAACGGGCTCACAACGCGGGCGGTCGATACAGCCAATGTGGCGATGGTCGGCCTTGAGCTCCGGAAGGAAGCATTCGATTCGTACAAGGCAACGACCAGCCAGCTCGGGATCGACCTCTCGAAGATGAAAAATATTTTCAATATGGCCGGAAAAGGGGACCTCATCAGCCTGGATCTGCCCGATAACGCCCAGAAGATGTCCGTGGCAGTTCATGGCTATCACTATTCGGTAACCCTGCTCGATACCAATACGATCCGGAAGGATCCCAACCCGCCGACCATCAACCTTCCCGGCAAGATCGTAATTGCCGGGGAGGATTTTAACAACGC
This sequence comes from Methanoregula sp., assembly GCA_035622795.1. Lineage (GTDB taxonomy): Archaea > Halobacteriota > Methanomicrobia > Methanomicrobiales > Methanospirillaceae > Methanoregula. Next base: position 8,158 of record DASPUR010000207.1, read on the forward strand.
TATGAAGGCCGCCGCAGTTATCTCCGACAAGATCGCGCTCGGTATCAACCCGAAGGACCAGACCTTCTATCTCGTAGCGGAAGGGGACACCGACAATATCCGGAGGGAATTTTCGAAAGACGAGCTCAAATCGCTTACGCCGAACGAGGCACGCTCGCTCTTCTCGCTGGACTACCTCAAAGACATGGGTAAAGTCATGAGCCGGGCTTCTGAAGTCGAGATCTTCCTCGGCATCGATCATCCGGTCAGGTTCTCGTTCGACATCGCCGGAGGAAACGGGCATGTCGAGTACCTCCTCGCCCCCCGGATTGAGGCCGACTGATGGACTATGCGCCATCGGCGAAGGAACTTTCCCATTTCCCCTTTTTAAAAAAATCATCCGAGTTCATCAAGGATCACTTTCCTTCCCTGGAAACGCTCCTGCAGGAAGAACGGGGTAAAAATCTCGTCGATCTCGCGCTACAGCGCATCGGCCATGCACTCTCCCCGAAGCGGGCGATCCCGCACATCGCCGCCACCCGGGATGAAGACGAGATCGCAGGTTACGTACTGTCACGGATCATCGCGTCGTGCACGGGCGACCGCCAGCTCTTCGACCGGCTCACCCGGTACGAATCCGAGCGGGCTTACATCTTCCTCCATTCCGAAAAGGGGAGCGAAGACGGAGAACGCGGGTGGAATGAGCACGTCAGGCTGGACGAAGCCGGCTACAGCCCGATGGCCAAATACCTTGCCGCGGAATTCCGGATCGATATAACCTCAGACCGGATCCCGCTGGCAGATTACGTCGAACTCGTATCACCCCTTCATGAGGCGCGGTTCAAACTGGTAAACCGGAGAGTGGAAAGGGGTTTTGTCCGTATCCGGCGTGAAGAGCGTTACGAGCTGCTCCGCGAACGGATCCGGGTAATTCTCCGCCGCGACCTGCCCTACCGGGTGCCGAAATCCCTTTGCAGCCAGCTTTCCCCGGTTATCGAGAAACTCAAAACGGAATTCCAGCGCCAGACTCTGGAACAATTCGGTGAAATTGAAGAGTCGGCATTCCCGCCCTGCATCAATGCGCTGATCTCGGCGCTCTCGGAAGGAGCCAACCTTTCCCATCCCGGCCGGTTCAGCCTCACGACCTTTCTCCATACTATCGGCATGAATGTGGCGGGGATTGCCGATTTATACGGCCGGTCACCGGACTTCGATCCGGAGAAAACGATGTATCAGGTCGAGCATATCACGGGGAGAGGAGGATCCGGCACCGAATATAACGCACCTGCCTGCGCAGCTATGCGGACCACCGGACTCTGCGTCAGGCCGGATGCTCTTTGCGGGAAAGTGAACCATCCTCTGAGTTATTACCGGGCCAGAAAAAAAGACGTGAAAAAAACCGGTAAGGATCCGAAGAAAAAACCGGCTGATCCTTAAAAAAGTAAACCTGTCAGACTATCTTCTCATTGACCCGGTATCCTGCGAAGGAGAGGAACAGCACGAATATGAGAATCGCGATCAGGTATGCCGCTCCGGCGACAATGATCATCGGCAGGACCGCAAGGAGCACGATCAGGATCAGGAATGCGGAAAATCCGATGATAACATCGAGAAGCCGGGCGTCCATTGCGGATCAGGATTGGCAGCGGAAGGATATATGCGTTGCCGATAGTGAGACCGGAGTC
>DASPUR010000208.1:0-10841 GCA_035622795.1 Methanoregula sp.
GATCACGCTCGTATACCGCATCCCCCACGAACAGGGGTTTCCGTCCCGGATCGCGCCCCCGGTGGAATCGGCCTCGATGCACACCCGGGGGTTCTTTCTCAGGATATCGATCTTCCTGCCTTCGAGAGCGGAGTGGAAAAAAAAGGAACCGCTCTCGTACCCGAAGCAGAGCGGGACGACGTACGGCTCGTCCCCGTCCACCATCGCGAGCCGGCACACCGGTGCCGCCTGCAGGACAGCTTCCATCTCCTTCCGGTCGGTTATCTCCCGGTCTTTCCGCAGCATGGGAATCACCCCGAACACAGGCTCAAACGAACTCGTACAGCGTTGTGCGCTGCCGGAGCGTCCTGCCGAGGTCCTCTGCCACGCGCTGCATCTCGCGGGGATCGAGGTAGTCGGTGTTGGTCGCGCCGGCACCCTTTGAGATGCTCTCCTCGAACATCGTCCCGCCGAGATCGTTACCCCCGGCGATCAGGCCCAGCTGCGCCATCTTGATCCCTTCCTTCACCCACGAGACCTGGATGTTCCGGAAATTATCGAGGAAAAGGCGGGAGATGGCGACCATCAGGAGGTCTTCCCTTCCCGTTGCACCCGCCCGGGCCAGGCCGTCCCGGAAGATCGGCGTATTCATGTGGATGAACGAGAGCGGGACGAGCTCGGTGAACCCGTGGGTCTCGTCCTGGATATCCCGGAGGATGGCGAGGTGGCGCATGCGGTCCGCATCGGTCTCGCAGTGGCCGTACATGATCGTCGCGGTCGTCGGGATGCCGAGCCCGTGCGCCTCCCTGATGATCCGGATCCATTCTTCCGTCGGGATCTTGCCAGCGCAGATCTTCTTCCGGACAGGATCGACAAGGATCTCGGCAGCAGTACCGCACATCGATGCGAGGCCGGCGTCCTTCATCGCCCTGAGGACGGCAGCAGAGCTCGTCCTGCTCTTCCGGGCCGCGTACGCGACTTCCATCGGGTTGCTGGCGTGCAGGTGGACGCCCGGGGCAGCCTCGCAGATCCAGGTGTAGACATCGGTGTACGACTGCGCCGTGAAATCCGGGTGGAGCCCGCTCACCGTGCAGATCTCGGATACGTTCCTCCTTTTTGCTTCCGCCGCTTTTGCCTGGATCGCGGGCTTGTCGTAAAAATACGCCCCCTCATCGCCTTTTTTCCGGGAATAGCCGCAGAACCCGCAGGTATTGATGCAGATATTGGTGACATTGATGTTCTGGTTTTTGACCCAGGTGACCGCATCCCCTGCACGCTGCTCGCGCACCTCATCGGCGGCCTTCGCGATCGCCCAGACATCCCGGCCCCTCACCTTCCAGAGCCCTCCGGCCTCTTTTTCGCTGAGCCGGTGACCCGCCCGTACGTCATCCAGCAGGGCCTTCACACGTGCATCCATGTACCCACCGGTCCTCCCTGTGAAACATTAGCACAGGAGATGTGGTAAAGGTATCCATGGGGGGGAGGAGCGGAGCAGGAAAGACAAAAAAGCCGCATTTTCGGGTATGATTATTACCCCTTCGCGCCAACCATCAATGCAGCCATGAATGTCGTGAACGTTCAGCTGAGCCGGAAAGTTGCGGAAGGATTTGTCATCCCGCTCGGGCACGTGAACCTGGTCGGTGTCAAAACAGATGTCGGCATGGTCGGGTGCGGGGCGTTCGACGTCGCCGCGCTCGACTCGTTCAGTTACCCGGCGGCGAAGGTCAGGCCGTCCATCGGGCCCTCGATCGTCGATATCGACGACCTCCTCAAGGGGATCGTCAGGGAAGCCAACCGTTCGGCGGTGGGACGGGGCATCAAGACGGGCATGACCGGGAAGCAGGCTCTGGAGCTCCTCTGATCCTGCCTATCCCGGTCACAACCTGTTTTTTCCGTTCGTTCACGGCCGGCGGCCGGTTCACGAAGCGACGATCTCGTAGAGCGTCGTCCGCTGCCGGAGCGTCCGGCCGAGATCGGCGGCGATCCTCTCCATATCCTTCGGGTCGAGGTAGTCCGATCCCGATGCCCCGGCATCGCCGGTCACATCGTCCGTGAACATGGTGCCCGCAAGGTCGTTTGCCCCGGAGAGGAGCGCGAGCTCCGTCATCTTCAGGCCTACCTTCCCCCAGGCGACCTGGATGTTTTTGAAGTTGTCGAGGAAGAGGCGCGAGGTGGCGATCATCAGGAGGTCCTCGCGGCCGGTCGGCCCCGGCCGGGCGATCCCCTGCCGGTAGAGCGGCGTGTTCGTATGCACAAACGGGAGGGTGACGAGCTCGGTGAACCCGTGGGTCTCGTCCTGGATCTCCCGCAGGATACCGAGGTGCTCTGCCTGGTCTCTGGCGGTCTCGTACGACCCGTACATGATCGTCGAGGTCGAACGAAGGCCCCCCCAATGCGCCTCTTTGATGATCCGGACCCAGTCGGCCGTCGGGACTTTCCGGGGGCAGATGACTTTGCGGACTGAGTCAACCAGGATCTCGGCGGCAGTCCCCTGGATTGTCCCGAGGCCCCCTTCTTTCAGCCGGGCAAGAACTTCCGGTGTCGAATACCCGCCCCTGCGGGCGACGTGCGCCACTTCGTCCGGGCTGAAGGCATGGATATGGACGCCGGGTGCAGCTTCATGGATCCAGCGCATCATGTCGAGATAGGTTTCAAGCGTAAATTCCGGGTGGACCCCCGAGAGCAGGCAGATCTCGGTCACCTTACGCCCGGCTGCAAGCCGGGCCTGTGCCTGGATCCCCTCCCGGTCGTGGCGGTATGCCCCTTCGTCGCCTGCCTTCCGGCCAAACCCGCAGAACCCGCAGAGGTTCTTGCAGATGTTCGTGACATGGAGGTTCTGGTTCCTCACGTACGTGACGGTGTCGCCGGCCCGGCGTTCCCGCATCTCGTCGGCCGCGGAAAGGATCGCGGTGATATCCCGTCCCTTCGCATCCAGGAGGAGTACGGCCTCGGGGACCGCGAGCCGGTGCCCGGCGAGAACGTCGGAGAGAAGTGTGGAAATCCCGGTCACGGGTATGCCCCGCTCATTTTCGCTTCTTCCCGCCCTTTTTCGTACCTGGCTTCTCCTGTTCCTTCGAACGGAGGTAGAGCTCGTGCAGGATCATGGCGACAACCGCGACAGCCGCCACGAGCCAGATGTTGAGGGGGAGGTACCCGACCAGCGGGATGGCAAAGAGGGCCTTTCCCACGATCCATTCGTCCTTCACCGGCTCCGGCGTCCCGATGCCCGGGTAGCTGACGAACTGGTCGGGGAGCGGGTTGTTGTCCCCCCAGGTGATGTACCCGGCGTGCTCCGCGGTATAATTGCTGACCAGCTTCTGTCCCTTGACTTCGGTAACAGGGCCTGCGTCCACGTACTGGATGGCCCGGTGGATGATCGGGTGGACGCTGGTCAGGCCGTTTGGCTTGTAGATGATGACATCCCCGTACTCGTCATACTTGGTGTATCCCGATTTCGTACCGTCAAGCCAGGTCTGGAACGCCCCGTACCGGTCCTTCTGGACGACGATGACGAGGTCCCCGACTTTCATGTGGGGGTCCATGCTCTTTGACTCGATGGTGACGACCGCGGGCCATGTCCCGCAGATCAGGTACAGGGCGAGCGCGATGCCGCCGACGACCGCGACGAGCCAGATCGCGTCCCGGGCAAGCGAGACCGCCCAGTGTTCGCTCGTCCGGAACGCGGCGATCATCGCGCGGATATCCTTCTTCCTTTCCTTCCCTGCCATTCTGCCCTCCCGCGGGATGGTGCCGCGGGCTATCTCTTCATAGATTGAACACGGTGTTTTTTATAAATGCCGCAAAGGGCCATTTTAGCTCGTCACGAAGAACCGGAACAGGTAATACGAGCCGAAGATGACCAAAAAGCAGCCGCAGGCGGCAATCACCCGACGGTAGGATGCCCCCGGAAGGACTGTCTTCCCGCGGGAAACGCTCGTGGAGACGAGGGTGAACCATCCTGTATCGGCACACCAGTGCCCGGCAAGAAAAGCGAGGGCAAGCACCAGGCCGCCCTGGAGCCCGGCGACCACCATTGCGCTGCCGACGGTAAGCCACCAGATCCAGAAATACGGGTTTGCCGCGCTGGTCATGAAGCCGGCGACGTACGGGCCGTGCCCGTCCGCGGGGCCGGAAACGGCCATGCTTGCGGCCCGGCTGCCGGATATCGTCAGGACGCCGAAGGCGATGAGCGCAACGCCCCCGATCCCGGCGATGACCGGCGCGTAGGGAAGGGCTATCGCTGCGAATCCCAGCACGATGAGAAGGAATATGGCCGATTCCGCGACCATGTGGCCGAGTGAGATCTTCAGGCCGGTCTTCCAGTCGCCGGCAAGGGAAGCGTTGATGGTCGCGACCAGCGTGGGGCCGGGGGCGAGCGCGCCGGTGAGCCCGATAACAAATCCGAGGATAAGCATCGAGAGGAGGTCGTACATGGATCAATCCCTTCCGGTCTTCTCATGGAATGTTGGCGCTTCAATGCTTATTAGCCATAGCCGGAATCCTTTTTGGCCCTTCCTGTGAACCAGGGGAACCGGGGATCCGTGCCGGAACACCATCCTATATTTTCTCCAACATCGTACAAGTTGCCATGCTCGATGCGCAGGAGATCGCCCACCGGTTCCTCGATACCCGGCTGCAGGTTCATCCCGATGTCATCCGCTACATCCAGGAGCAGGACGAGCCGGATCTCATCGAGCGCATCATCGCAACTGTGCCTCCTGACGCTATCGTCGTCTCGCCAAAGCATATACCCGGCATGAAAGCCACCCGGGACGGGGCGCGTTTCCTCATCGACCCGGAGGTCGAAGTGGTAAGCGGGTGCGCAGGCACCAGCGGGTGCGTGAACGGTACCGGGGATTACCTCCCCTATTTCCGGGACCGTTTCAACCGCCTCGGGGGGATGATCCGGAGCAGGTGCAGCGCGATGCCCATCGAAGGCCTCACCCGCTCGGCGCGGTACCGGCAGGAAGAGTGCACCGTGATCGGGATGGTCTCCGAGGTCAAGACCACCACCAACGGCCACCGCATCGCCGAAATCGAGGACCAGACCGCAAACATCGCCGTGCTCTTCCGGAAAGACCGGCCTGTCCACGCGGACGCCGAGCGGCTCATCCCGGACGAGGTCATAGGGGTCAAGGGGAAACTATCGAACGACGGAAAGCTCTTCTTTGCCGACACGCTGTACCGGCCCGACATCCGGATCGACAACCAGCCGTTCCGGAGCGAGCAGCCCGGAAAAGCGGTCTTTATCTCCGATGTTCACGTCGGGAGCGACACCTTCCTTGCGGAGTGCTGGCACCGCTTCGCCGACTGGCTCCACGAATCCGATGCCTCGTACCTCCTCATTGCCGGTGACCTCGTCGACGGGATAGGCATCTACCCGGGGCAGGAGAGCGAACTTACCCTCAGGAACATCTACGAGCAGTACGACGCCTTCGGTGAGATGATGGCGGACCTTCCCTCCCGGATAAAGATCATCATCTCGCCCGGAAACCACGACGTGGTGAGGGGCGCCGAGCCGCAGCCGGTCATCCCGGAGCAGTTCACGCAGAAGTTCCCGAAAAACTGCGTCCTCGTCGAAAACCCTGCGCTGGTCAACCTCCAGGGCATCAGGGTACTGATGTACCACGGAAGGTCCATCGACGATATGATCGGCCTCATACCGGGGGCCAGCTACGAGAAGAGCGGGGAGATGATGGAGGAGATGCTCCAGCGCCGCCACCTCGCTCCGGCCTATGGCCGCCGGACCCCCATCGCTGCGGGGAAGACTGACCGCATGATCATCGATCCCCTCCCCGAGATCATCCACACCGGCCATGTCCACATCCGGGGGATAACCCGGTACCGCGGGGTGCTCGGGATCAATGCCGGCACCTGGCAGTCGCAGACAAAGTTCCAGAAGCAGATGAACGTCAACCCGACCCCGGCACAGGCCGTTGTCGTGGATTTGCAGACCCTGGTGCCGGAAACCTTCACGTTTTTGAACTAAAAGGGAAAGAACCGGCTTTTTTACTCAAGAATCAGAGCGACGTCAGACGTTCCGGGGACTTTGCCCAGTCAAGGCATTCATATTCTTGACCTTCTGCGAGCTCGAAATAGCGATGGTGACCCCCTCTCTCCCCCAATGGGGAGGCAGCCCAAGGGGGGCAAGCCCCCTTGACCCCCTTTGGATCACATTTTTAATGAGATTCCTGTTTGCACGGCCATGCTCCACGGGGCGAACCCCGGAGAGGCGGTGAGCACCCGTGGCCCCATCGCAACCCATACTTGCGCGCGCAATAGGAATTTCTAAAAAGGAGAATTATTCGGTTTTCAGCCCGGTCTCTCCGGCCGTTGCACCCGCAGGTGCCGGGGCCGCCGGTGTCACCGGCGCTGCAGCGGTCGGGGGCTTCTTCTTCGGTCCGGCGACCGGGGTCTTCCAGATCCCGGCCCGGGTCGTCATCGGCGGTGTGTACTGCGTGTCCATCGTGAGGCAATGCGTGGGGCAGACCTCGACACAAGCGTTGCACACGACACACCGGAGACGGTCGATCTGCCACGTCTTCTCCTTTACCTCGACGCAGAGCGCGCCCGTCGGGCACTTCCGCTGGCAGGACCGGCAGAGGATGCAGTTCTCCGGGTCGATCGTCACGTGGCCGCGGCTGAGCGGGGTCTTTTTCCCGGGCCGTACGGGATACATGAGCGTAGCCGGTTTTTTAAAGAGGCTCCGGATCACGGTCCCGGTCATCTCGAAGAATGTCATGTTCTCCCTCACCTCTCCGCGCAGCCGATACAGGGATCGATGGTCAGGACGACGACCGGTACATCCGCGAGCTGAACGCCCTTCAAAAGCTTGACAAGCGGCGGGATGTTCGTGAACGTCGGCGTCCGGACGCGGTGCCGGACAAGGTGTTTCGTGCCGTCGCCCCTGATGTAATGGATGACCTCCCCCCTTGGCTGCTCTGCCCGGGAGAAGTACTCGCCGTTCGGCGTACCCGTGATCTTCACATCGACCGGGCCTTCGGGAATCTTTTTTGCGCACTGCTCAATGATATCAATCGAGGTAAACATCTCCTTTGCCCGCACGGCGCACCGTGCGTAACAGTCCCCGTCCGTCTCCACTACGGATTTGAAGTTGATCCGGTCATAGGCCGCATAGCCGGTCTGGCGGAGGTCGATATCGAGGCCGCTCCCGCGTGCGGTCGGGCCGACCGCACCGAGATAATAGGCGTCGTCTTTTGAGAGTATGCCAACCCCCCGGAGCCTGCTTGCCACCGACTTATCGTGGATGAAGACATTCGTCAGTGTCCTGAGCTCCTTTTCCATCTCCCTCAGGCCCTTGACCATCTCGTCGAGCTTCTCCGGGCTGATGTCCCTCCTGACACCACCGACCTTGCATACCCCCTGGATGACCCGCCCTCCTGTTGTCGCTTCGAGGTCGTCGAGGATATGCTCGCGCAGGCGCCACGCATTCATGAAGAGGCTCTCGAAGCCCATGCCATCGGCAAAGAGCCCGAGCCAGAGGAGGTGGGAGTGGAGCCTCGAGTATTCGGACCAGATGGTTCTGAGATAGAGCGCCCTCTCGGGGACCTCGACCTTCATGATCTGTTCGACCCCCTGGACATACGTGAGGCTGTGGATGTAACTGCAGATCCCGCAGATCCGCTCCGCAATAAAGACGTACTCGGTGAACTCGCGTTTCTCGACGAGTTTCTCGAGCCCGCGGTGCACATAACCGATGGACGGGATGGCATCGACGACGGTCTCATCTTCGAGGACCAGGTCGAGGTGGAGGGGTTCGGGGAGGACCGGGTGCTGCGGACCGAACGGGATGACTATTTGTTTAGACATGGGTTATCCTCCTTCCCGGTGGTTACGCTGAACGCATGTTTGACCGCTGTCCGGTAAAACGTTCCTTTGAAATCGATGTTGATCCCGGTCACGGTGATGCCATAGAGGTCGAAGATCTCGTTTTCGTACACGAACGCCCCCCAGTAGATCCCGCTGATGCTCGGGATTTCCGTGCCGGGCGCGACAGTTATCCTGAGATTCAGGAACTTCCGGTCCTTGTCAAAGGAGTAGTTGATCTCATACGTGTCACCGATCTTCGCGCACCCGATCTGGACGAGCCGGTACCCTTCCGTACGCATCTGCCCTGCGCGCGCGAGAAGCTCGGGGATCCCGATGGGGACGGTCATCTGTTCTTCAAAGCTCATGTTCCACCTCCGGGGGTATCTGCCGCTGCTGGTTTCCCGCCGGCAGGGAGGTCCATCATTCTCCGTTTTTCCTCGATGATACCGAGCGCCGTGACGATCCCGTCTATGATGGATTCCGGCCTCGCGGCGCAGCCGGGGACGTACACGTCCACCGGGATCACCATGTCGACGCCACCGGCCACATTGTAACATTCCCGGAAGACTCCCGCAGATGTTGCACAGATACCGACGGCAACGACTGCCTTCGGATCGGGTATCTGATTGTAGATATTGAGGATGATCTCCCGGTTCTGTTCGTTGACGGTCCCGGTAACGACGAAGATATCCGCATGCTTCGGGTTGCCCGTGTTGATGATCCCGAACCGCTCGACATCGTACATCGGCGTGAGGCAGGCAAGGATCTCGATGTCGCAGCCGTTACAGCTGGACGCATCGTAGTGTATAATCCAGGGTGATTTTTTCAGGTATGCCATTCTCACGCCCCCCTGAGATAGTATAAGGCGGCAAGATTTACCAGACCGACTATTGCGGCAACCGCCCACGAGCTTTTCAGCGCAAGCTGCCACTTCACCCGCGCGTTGGTGTTGTCGATGAGGATTTCGAGGAGGTAGACCACGATGACCGCGACAGCCGAAACGACCGGGTTCCATGCAAAGAACAGGTACACGAACCCGAGGAGGAAGACCGTCTCGTACCAGTGGGTGATCTCGATGAGCCCGAGCGAGGGCCCCGAGAATTCCGTGGTCACCCCCTTGACAATCTCCTGGTGGGCGTGGTGAGAGGTCGAGATGTCGAACGGCGACTTGCGGAGCTTGATGGTCAGTACATAGAGGAAGCCGAGGAAGAGCCCCGGGATGAGGAGGATCACCGGGCGCGGAAACGCGAGGATGTCGCTGACCGTGAAGCTCCCGGTCACGACATACATCCCGACCGCTGCGAGGATGACCATCGGCTCGTACGCGATGATCTGGAGCAGTTCGCGTTCGGCCCCGATATGGCTGTACGGGGAGTCCGAGGAGTATGCCCCGAGGACGAGGAAGATCTGCGCAAGCGTCAGCGCGAAGATGACGAGCAGCAGGTCGGCCCCTGCAAAGAAGAGGCCTCCGGTGAAGACGATGAAGATGAAATAACAGACCACGTAGAAGATCTGCGTTTCGTTCACTACGATATGCTCTTTTTCGAACAGTTTGCCGACATCATAGAATGGCTGGAGGAGAGGGGGCCCGAACCGGCCCTGCATCCGTGCCGTGACCTTCCGGTCGATGCCGGCAATTATGCCTCCGGCAACCGGGCCGAGAAGTATGAAGATGACCGCCCAGACGATCGAGATCACAGGACCACCCCCCGTAGGGCAACCGCGAGGAACATCACCGCGAGTATCGCCGTGCAGAGCCCGATCCCGATCTTCCTCAGTTTTGCCTCCCCGAACCATGAATCGAGATAGTAGTTGGAGAGTTCCATCTGGCGCTGCATCCCGAGCGATCCCGAGAAGTGCATGTCAGGAGTCGTCGTCCGACCTCCCATATAGGCGGGTACATGTTTGTGCCGGTGGTGGGGGAGGAGGACGCTCAGCGGCAGGACCACGAGGAGGAACAGCATCAGGATCATGATAGTGATATTGTCCTGCGAGAGCTGGGCTGATACCCCGTAATTGGCAAGGAGGAAAGGTTCGAGGAGCATGCTCGAGATGAGCGGGAAGATGAAACAGGTGATAACCGTGAGACCCGCCAGCGAGACGAGTGCGATCCACTCGTTCGGGTCGACCTTTCCTTCGAGATGTACTTTGTCCGGCACAACCGTGATGATCTTGCCCATCCATTTCGCCCAGAAAAAGACCGTGATCGCGCTGCCGAAGGCGAGAATGATGACGAAGATAAACCCGAGCGGGGCATCTATGAAGGCCCGGATCGCGACCCATTTGGAGATGAGCATCCCGAACGGGGCAAGGAACATGCCGGCGATCCCGATGACCATCATGGCGGTAATCTTCGGCATGCAGGTGATGAGGCCGCGCATGTTCTCGATGTCCCGGCTGGAGATCCGGTGTTCGACCGTACCTACCGCCATGAAGAGAAGGGACTTCGAGATGGCGTGGAAGATGATGAGCAGTATTGCTGCCCAGATCGCTTCGTACGTCCCGATACCAGCGCAGGCAACGACCAGGCCGAGGTTTGCAATCGTTGAATACGCAAGCACCTGTTTTGCATTGCTCCGGGATATCGCGATACCCGATGCAATAAGGAACGTAAACGCCCCGATGAATGCGAGTGCATAGCCCGAGGGGGTGCCCTGGAAGATCGGCGCAAGCCTGACGATGATATATACCCCCGCCTTGACCATCGTGCTCGAGTGGAGCAGGGCCGATACCGGGGTCGGTGCCACCATTGCCCCCACAAGCCACGAGGAGAACGGGAGCTGGGCCGCTTTGGTAAGGCCGGCAAAGCCGATGAGAACGGCCGGCAGGAGTGCAATGACCTTCCCCGACGCGAGGAGCTGGTCGAGGCCCATGATCCCGCCGCCAAGCGTCGCGAGGTAGAGGATCGCGCCGGAGAATGCGATCCCGCCGAGAAGGTTCATCCAGAGCGCGGTGAATGCGTTCGCGGTTGCTTCCTCTGTTTTTGTGTACCCAATCAGGAGGAACGAACAGAGCGTCGTGATCTCCCAGAA